>NZ_JBHVET010000639.1:0-5137 GCF_042802135.1 Kitasatospora sp. NPDC057512 | reverse complement strand
GACAGGCCCACGAGTGTGTCCGGCGCCGGTGTGCTCGGCCGTCGGCTCGGGCATCCCGCCCGGATCTCCCGCCCGCACATCGCCGTCGGACCACCCCGCCGGGCATCCCCGGATTCCCCCGCCGACCGGCCCGGATCCGTCCACCGAGGGCCCGCGCCCGGAGCCGTCGGCCCACGGCGGTACGGTTGCGCTCCGACAGCGCACCCACGTGCCCGGGCCCGGATGGGCCGGCCCGGCCGGGGCGGCGACCGCGGCAATCGGAAGGAAGGGCGCGCGATGGCGGCGGAGGAGGAGGGCCTGACCGGCCCGGACGAGGCCAGGCCCGCACCGGAGGCCGGGGCGGAGCCGGTGGCGGACGCGCGCCCGGAGCCGTCGGCCGAGCCGCTCCACGAGCACCGCTCCGGGCCCAGGTCCGTCCCCGAACTACTGCTCGGCCGCCCGCCGATGGCCCGCCCGCTGCCGTCCTTCGACCACCAGGCCGCCCCCGCCGAGCCCGGCCCGCTGTTCGTGGACTGGCTCGCCACCGCGCTGCACGCCGGGGTGCTGGACCCGCAGGCCTTCACCCTCTCGACCGTCGACGCCGACGGCATGCCGGACGCCCGGGTGCTGGTGCTGCGCGACGTCGACGCGGCCGGCACCGGCTGGAACTTCTCGGCGGCCGCCGACAGCCCCAAGGGCCGCCAGCTCGCCGAGCACCCGGCCGCCGCGCTGACCGTCTACTGGCCGCAGCTGGGCCGCCAGGTCCGGGTGCGCGGCACCGTCGAGCGGGCCGCCGACCTGGTCGCCGCCGCCGAGTTCGCCACCCGCTCGCCCGCCGCCCGGGTCGGCGCGCTGGTCGGGCGGCAGAGCGAGCCGCTGGGCTCGGTCGCCGAGTACGACGAGGCGGAGGCGGTCGCCCGTCGCCGGCTGGAGGCGCACCCGGACGCGGTCGCGCCCGGGCACGCGGTCTACACCCTGTGGGCGCACGAGGTGGAGTTCTGGCAGGGCGACGCCCAGCGCCGGCACATCCGGCTGCGCTACACCCGCACCGGCCCGGTCAGCTCCCCGGAGTGGTCGCGCACCCTGCTCTGGCCGTAAGGCCCCCGGGTCCTCGGGTCCTCGGGTCCTCGGGTCCCCGGGCACCCGAGGCGCCCTGGGGACCAGACCCCGCGAGGGTTACCGACGCCCGGTCAGCGTGGCCCCCACACTGGCCGCGACCACGCACCCGATCCCGGCCAGCTGCGGTGCACCCAGCAGCTGGCCCAGCACCACCAGCCCGACCAGCGCGCTGACCGCCGGCTCCAGGCTGACCAGCACGCTGAACACCCGCTGCGGCATCCGTCGCAGCGCGGTCATCTCCAGCGCGTACGGGATCACCGGCAGCAGCAGCGACACCCCGGCCACCGCGGCGAGCAGCGCCACCGGCGAGGCGTAGGGTGCGGTCAGCCCGTGCCAGGCCTGGCCGAGCCCGAACGGCGCCAGCGTCAGCGCGCCGACCGTCATCGACACCGCCAGGCCCTGGAACCCCTGGAAGGCCGCGCCGACCTTGTCGGTGAACAGGATGTACAGGGCGTAGCAGGCGGCCGCCCCGAAGGCGTACAGCAGACCGACCGGGTCGAGCGATCCGCCGCCGTCGCCCTCGCCGAGCAGGGTCAGCAGCGCCACGCCCGCGGCCGCGAGCAGCGCCCAGAGCAGGTGGCTGGCGCGCCGGGCGAAGACCAGGGCGACGGCGAGCGGGCCGAGGAACTCGATGGTCGCGGCGGTGCCCATCGGCAGCCGGTCGATCGCCCCGGCGAACAGGAAGGTCATCCCGGCCGAGGCCATGCCGAGCAGCGCGGCCGCGGCGAGGTCGCGCGGGCGCTTGTCGCGCAGCTTCGGCCGGGTGACGGCGAGCAGGATGACGGCGGCGAAGCCGAGCCGCAGGAAGGTCGTGCCGCTGACGCCGAGCGGGCCGAACAGCGGCTTGGACAGGGCGATGCCGGTCTGCACCAGGAACATCGCGGTCAGACAGAGAAGCGGCGCCGGGATCCGCTCCGGGCGCCGCAGGACCTTGCCGAACCGGCCGGTGGACCGGCCGGGGTGGACTTCGGGTGGCGCCGCGGGGCCGGACGCCCCACCTCGTCGCCAGCTGCCCCGCTCGCCGGCGGGCTCGCCCTTGGGGGAGGGCGGCATGGCCAGGGCCTCGGCGACGGCGGCGGCCGACGACGAGGCGGCAGGGGTTTCGCTGGTATGGGAGGTGGGCATATTCGTGAGTTTGCCGTAAGGAGTGATGAACCAGCAAGCTCGTTACAAAAATCGGGACGGATACGGACGGGCGCGTCCGAAAGGGTGGACTCGCGCGGGCGCTGCGGCGTGGCTGCCGCGGGCGTCCGACGGACCGTCAGTAACAAGGCGGGGTGCGCCATCTCCGCCCCGCCGCCCTCCTCGCCGCCGCCCTCGTGCTCCTGCTGGCCACCGACGGGACGGTCGTGAACGCCGAAGCCGCCTCCCCGGCCGTCGCCGCCGCCCCCCGCATCCGGGCCGTCACGCTGCCCGACCGGTCCGGCCCTCCCCGGGCCCGCGACACCTGGAGCGGCCCCGCCTTCGACGCCTGCACCGCACCGCCGCTGGACACCCTGAAGGCCTGGCGCGACGCCTCCCCGTACGGGGCGGTCGGCGTCTACACCAGCGGCTCCCAGCGCGGCTGCGGCCAGCCGCGGCTCACCGCCGAGTGGGTGCGCCAGGTGCGGGCACTGGGCTGGCGGTTCCTGCCGGTGCACGTCGGACTGCAGGCGCCGTGCGCCGACCCGGGCCGCAAGCCCAGGCGGATCGACCCGGCGAAGGCCGTCGAGCAGGGCCGGGAGGAGGCGGACGAGGCCGCCCGGTCCCTGCGCGCGCTCGGCTTCGCCAAGGGCAGCCCGGTCTACCTGGACATCGAGGCCTATCCCCTGCGCGACCCGGCCTGCGGCCAGGCCGTGGTCGACTTCACCCTCGGCTGGACGGCGGGCCTGCACGCCGCCGGCTACCGCTCCGGCTTCTACTCCAGCCTCGACTCCGGCATCGCGGACCTCGCCGCCGCCGCCCGGGCCGGCAGCTCCCCGATGCCCGACGCGCTCTGGTACGCCCGCTGGGACGGCCGGGCCGACACCGACGGCTCCGGCGCCCTGGCCCCCGACCTCTGGACCTTCCACCAGCGCGTCCACCAGTACCGCGGCAACGTCGAGGAGACCTTCGGCGGCGTCACCCTCACCGTGGACCGCAACCACGTGGACGGCCCGACCGCCCGCTGAGACCCGCCGCGGACGACCCCGACCCTCGCGGGCCGGGGGCGGAACCGGGACGAATCCGTGATCCGCGCAACGGAGCCGGGATACTGACAGCAGGGGGTGGGAGCGGCACAATCGGGCACGTCCGCGCGCATTACCGCCCGGTAGGTGCCGCGAGCGCAGCCCCCAGTGCCGCCAGGTCAAGGAGGACCCGTGTTCAGCACGATGCAGGATGTTCCGCTCACCGTCGCCCGAATCCTGGAGCACGGGTCCACGGTCCACGGCCGTTCGACCGTGACCACCTGGGACGGCACCGGCCCGGTCGTCCGGACCTACGCCGAGGTCGGCGCCCGCGCCGCCCGGCTCGCCTGGGCCCTGCGCGACGAGCTCGGGTGCACCGACGAGAGCGTCATAGCGACGCTGATGTGGAACAACGCCGAGCACCTGGAGGCGTACCTCGCCGTCCCCTCCATGGGGTCCGTGCTGCACACGCTGAACCTGCGACTGCCCTCCCAGCAGCTGTCGTTCATCGTCAACCACGCCGCCGACCGCGTGATCATCGTCGACGGCAGCGTCCTGCCGCTGCTCGCCGCCGTCCTGCCGGACCTCGCGCCGACCCTCAAGCACATCGTGGTGAACGGTCCCGGCGACCGCTCTGTGCTGGCCGGCTTCGCGGGCGGCGTGCACGACTACGAGGAGCTGATCGCCGGCCGGCCCACCGAGTACCCCTGGCAGCGCGACATCGACGAGCGGCAGGCCGCCGTCCTCTGCTACACCTCCGGCACCACCGGGGACCCGAAGGGCGTGCTCTACAGCCACCGCTCGGTCTACCTGCACTGCCTCCAGGTCAACACCGGCGACAACTTCGCCTTCACCCCGAGCGACACCGCGCTGCCGGTGGTCCCGATGTTCCACGTCCAGGCCTGGGGCATCCCGCACGCGGCCTTCATGTCCGGCGCCAACCTGCTCATGCCGGATCGTTTCCTCCAGCCCAAGCCGATGGCCGAGATGATCGCGGCCGTCCGCCCGACCGTCAGCGCCGCCGTCCCCACCATCTGGGCCGGCCTGCTGGGCGAGCTCGACGCGGGCGACTACGACATCTCCAGCCTGCGCATGGTGGTCATCGGCGGCAGCGCCTGTCCGCCCTCCCTGATGAAGGCCTACGAGGAGCGCCACGGCATCCGGGTGCTGCACGCCTGGGGCATGACCGAGACCTCCCCGCTCGGCTCCTTCGCCCAGCCGCCGGGCGGCCTCACCCCCGAGCAGGAGTGGCCGTACCGGATCACCCAGGGCATCTTCCCGGCCTCCGTCGAGGCCCGGCTGATCGGCCCGGGCGGCGAGCGGATGCCGCACGACGGCGTCTCGGCGGGCGAGCTGGAGGTGCGCGGCCCGTGGATCGCCGGGGCGTACTACGGCGGCGCCGGCCAGGACCCGGTCCGCCCGGACGACAAGTTCTCCGAGGACGGCTGGCTGCGCACCGGCGACGTCGGCACCATCACCGCCGACGGCTACCTGACCCTCACCGACCGGGCCAAGGACGTCATCAAGTCCGGCGGCGAGTGGATCTCCTCGGTCGAGCTGGAGAACGCCCTGATGGCCCACCCCGACGTGGCCGAGGCCGCCGTGGTCGCCGTCCCGGACGAGAAGTGGGGCGAGCGCCCGCTGGCCACCGTGGTGCTGCGCCCGGGCGCGACCGCGGGGCTGAAGGAGCTGCGGGCCTTCCTGGGCGAGCGGATCGCCTCCTGGCAGCTGCCGGAGCGCTGGTCGATCGTGGAGTCGGTGCCGAAGACCTCGGTCGGCAAGTTCGACAAGAAGGTGATCCGGGCCAGCTACGCGGCCGAGGAACTGGACGTCACGGTGCTCGGCAAGGAGTGACCGCGCGAAGGGCCGGCCACCCCCGTACGGACGGGGGC
>NZ_JBHVET010000638.1:0-5141 GCF_042802135.1 Kitasatospora sp. NPDC057512 | reverse complement strand
CGGGGGGCGTGGGCGCGGCCGTGGGGTCGTGCGGGTGCGGGTGCGGGGCTCAGCGGGTGCGGCGGCTCCTCCACAGCAGGAGCAGGCCCGCCGTGACGGTGCCGAGCGCGGCGAGGCCGAAGAGCAGGACCTGGGCCGCGTTGCTCCCGGTCTCGGGCAGCCGGCCGCCGTGGCCGGGCGGGGGAGCGTGGGTCGGGCTCGGCTGCGGAGAGGTCGTCGGGCCGGGGCTCGGCGAGGACGTCGGAGAGGGGCTGGGGCTGGGCGACGGGCTCGGGCCGGGCACGGTGACCGGGACCTCGGTGCGGCAGTGCGCGTCGGTGGAGCCGGGGCGGCAGTTGTTCCCGAAGGTGTCGGAGGAGACGGTGTTGCGCAGGACCGCGTCGGCGGCCAGCGGGGAGCGCACGGTGACGGAGTAGGTGACGGTCGCGCTGGCGCCGACGGGCAGGTCCCCGCTCCAGGTCAGCGTGGTCCCGGAGACCTGGACCTGGCCGCGGTCGGCGGCGGCGTCGTTGTTGTACGCGGCGGAGTTCAGCACGCCCGACAGGTCGTCGGTGAGGGTGACGCCGGGGGCGTCGACCTGGCTGGTGTTGGTGACCTGGATCCGGTAGCGGACGGTGTCGCCGGGCTTGGCGCTGCCGGGTTCGGCGGTCTTGACGATGCTGTAGGCGGGCACGGCGGCGACGGTGTTGCGCACGGTGTTGCTGGTGCGCTCCTGGGCCCGCCGGGTCTGGCTGCCCTCGAAGCGCAGGGTGGCGGTGTCGTCGAGGTGGGTGCCCACGGCGGTCGAGGCGTCGACGGTGACCTGGAAGGCGACGTTGGCCTCGGCGCCCGGGGGCAGGTCGGGGACGGTGCAGGTGACGGTCTGTCCGCTGGCCTGGCAGGCCGGGTTGGAGGCGGGGGCGAAGGTGGTGCCGGCCGGGATCGTGTCGGTCAGGGTGACGCCGCTCGCGGTGTCGAGGTCCGCGCTGCTGCCGTCCTGGTGGCGGTTGGCCACCGAGAAGGTGTAGACGATGGTCTCGCCGGGGCCGACCAGGCCGGGCGGGTTGCCGGTGGGGCTGCCGGGCGGGGTGTTGGCCTTGGTGACCTGGAGGTCGGGTTCGAGGGCGTCCAGGGCCAGCCAGGCGGCCTGCGGTTCCAGGGCGTCGCCGGCGCCGCTGATCCGGACCAGGGCCTGCTCGCTGCCGGCCGGGATCTTGCCGGTGACGTCGATCATCCGGGCGTCGTAGCCGTAGTTGTTGACCGGATCGGGGTCGCGGGTGGTGATGTTGGTGCCGGTGCCGTCCGCGGCGACGTGGTCGATCCGGCTGGTGAACGCGTTGTCGGTGCCGACCCCGGTGGGGCCGGGCATCGGCAGGAGGGTCAGGTTCTCCGGCGTGGAGCCGACCGCCAGGGTGTCCCCGGCGATCGGCGCGTCGCCGTCGCCGACGGTGATCCCCATGGTGGCCCGCGGGGCCGTGGTGGCGGGGGTGCGGATGCCGCCGAGCGTGAGGGTGGTCGAGTTGTCGGGGTCGCGCAGCAGCTGGTAGCCGTCCCAGACCTGGAGGTAGCGCAGCGGCTCCGCCGGGTCCTCGTAGGCGACGACCAGCGACCAGCCGCCCCAGCAGCCGACGTTGTTGCCGCCGTAGTTCTGCGCGGAGGAGCGGCCGGCGCACGCCTGGATGTCGGCGACGCTGTAGCTGCCCGGGCCGGCGGCCCGGACCTCGGCGGTCACGTCCTTGACCGCCCCGCCGGCCAGCAGGGGCTCCGGCGGGTTCCCGCCGACCTTCTGGTCGAACCAGTCGTAGGTGTCCGCGGTGACCTGCTGGTAGCCGCTCGCGCCCGGGACCTTCCAGGACACCTGGTTGCCCTTGTCGATGTCCCCGGAGGTGCCGCCGGCGGTGCTGGTGTTGGTCGGGTTGAACTGCCAGTACAGGCGGGCGGACAGCACGTTCGCCCCGGCCGGCAGCAGCAGTTGCGCGGAGGCGGCGTTGGGGCCGGGGGCGTTCGGGTCGACCTTGACGAACTTGGTCCGCCCGTTGTTCGAGCCCTCGGTGTCCGAGCAGACCGTGCCGTCGCTGTCGTCGCAGGTCAGCACCGAGTTGGAGGCCATCGTGAGGTTGCCGTGCGCCAGCAGGTCGACCACCGGGTCCGGGCCGATCGGGCGCTGGGTGCCGGCCCCGCGCGGCCTGGCCGCCTTGGCCGCTCCTGCCGCTCCTGCGGCTCCGGCCGCCGGCTCCGCGGCCGCCCGGGCGTGCCCGGACCTCGGCGTCCCCGCCGAGGCGGCCGGGGCGGGGACGGTCAGCGCGGCGGCCCCCGCACCGAGAACCACCGCCATCAGCGCTGACAGGACATGGGGCGGTCGCGGCCGAAGCCGTCGGACAGGTGGCACGGGAACCTCGTGGTCGGGAGGCGACACGGACAGCAGAACCTCGTACCTGCGCCGGCGGGAAAGGAAGCCTGACGGGTGGTTTCTTCACCCGCCCGGCGCAGCACCGGTGGCCGGACCGCCCGGGGTGTGCTGCCCGCCGGCCCGGGGGAGCGGCGGGTACCCAGGATTCGGCGCGCGGGATTGGGTAGCGGTACGCATTGTTCCCGCCCCCGCCCAGCCGGTTTCCTGGAACCCGCCCCAGCCGACGACCCCTCACCCCCCGGAGGTCGCCCCCATGACCCGTCGCGAACGCCTGCGGCTCTACGCCGACGCGCACTTCACCGCCCCCGACCCCGGGCTGGTCCTGCCCGCCCGCCGCAGCGGCAGCGGCCTGCGCCGCCCGGGCCTGGCCCGACTGGCCCGGCTCTCCCGGCTCGTCGAGCGCGCCGGCCACCACCGGCACGGCTGACCGGCCGCCACCGGTACGGCCGACCGTTCACCACCGGTACGGCCGACACCCACAGACAGGGTCCCGCCCCTTGAGGGAGCGGGCGGGACCCCGCTTTCCTCAGGAGGCCCCGTCCTCCGCGGCCAGCGCCTCGCCCAGCCCCGCCCGGCCCACCCCCAGCTTGCGCAGCGCGCTCGCCACGTGGTGCTCGACCGTACGGGTCGACAGGAACAGCGCCCGGGCGATGTCCTGGTTCGCCGCACCCCGCGCCGCCAGCGCCGCGACCTGCCGCTCGCGCGGCGACAGCCGCTCGCCGTAGCCGCGCCGCCCCGGCGAGCCCGCCCGCCCCAGGCCCAGCTCGCGCCGCAGCCGCTGGCAGCGGGCCGCGTCCCAGGCCGCGCCCAGCGCCAGGTAGGCCCGCTCGGCGGCGCCGATCAGCTCCCCGGCCGCCGCCCGGTCGACCCCCGCCGCCCGGTCGACCCCCGCCGACACCGCGGCGGCCCGCTCCTCGGCCCGCGCCGCCTCGTACGGGCGCCCGATCTCCCGCCACAGCCCGGCGCAGCGCACGAACTGCGCGCCCGCGCCCGCCGGATCGCCCCCGTCGGCCAGCAGCAGGCCCCGGGCGAAGGCCAGCGCCGCTCCGGCGGCCGGCGCGTCCCGGCCCTCCAGGCCCGCCCCCGCCTGCCCGACCAGCTCCGCCGCGCCCGCCCGGTCGCCCCCGGCCAGCAGCACCTCCACCGCCACCGGCAGCAGCTCCGCCGCCCGCGGCCACGCCCCGGCCGCGCGCAGGGTCGCCAGCGCCGGCGCGACCACCGCGGCCGCCCGCGCGACGTCCCCCTCCGCCAGCAGCAGCGCCGCCGGCCCCGCCGCCACCCGCAGCGCCCCGGTCACCTGCGACTCCCGCTCCCCGTACGGCGCCGCCTCCGCGAACCGGGCGTACGCCACCGCGAGTTGCCCGCGCGCGGCCGCCAGCCGGCCCAGCAGCAGCGCCTGCTCGATGCCGGCCATCGCCAGGTCCGGGAACTCCGCGCCCAGCGCGGCCAGCCGCTCCTCCAGCCCCTCCCACCGCCCGGCCAGCCCGTCCAGCCGCGCCAGCGCGATCCGGCTGTAGCACTCCAGGTACGGGATCGCCGCCTGCCGGGCCAGCCGCCGGCTCTCCTCCAACAGCCGCGCGGCCCGCCGGTCGTGGCCCAGCTCCACGGCGATCTCGCCCACGTTGTACAGCGCGCGGGTGGTCTGCCGGACGATCTCCGGCCGCTGCGAACTGCGCGGCAGCGCCTCCAGCCGCTCCCACACCGACGGGTCGCCCTCGCGGGCCAGGAAGGTCAGCCGGGTGGCCCGCACGGCCGCCGCCACCTCCTCGTCCGGGCTCGCCGCCAGGACCCGCTCGGCCCGCTCCAGCCACCGCCAGGCGCGCTCGCCGGCGCCGTCGCGCTCGTTCATGGCCAGCGCCACCATCGCCCGCGCCGCCCGGTCCGGACGCTCCTCCAGCTCCTCCAGGGACTCCTCGATCCGGTCGAAACCGGCCCGGTCCCCGCCGTGCACGGCCATCAGGAAGCCCAGCGACAGGCGGATCTCGCCCCGGTCGGGCACCGGCAGCCGCGGATCGGCGATGATCGCGGTCAGCGTCGCGGCACTCGCCAGCGAGTCCACCCCGTCGGCGGCGATCCGCGCCAGCGCGATGGCGGCCCGCCCGCGCCGCAGCGGGTCCAGGTCGGACTCGTCCAGCAGCCGGCGCAGCAGCACCCCCGCGCTGCCGCTGTCCCCGAGCGCCACCGCCTGGTCGGCGGCGGCCTCCGCCACCTCCTGCCAGGCCGCCCGGTCGCCCAGCGCCAGGGTGTGGTGGGCGATCTGCACCAGCGGCCTCGGCTCACGCGCACCCAGCGCCGCCACCGCGCGCCGGTGTAGGGCCCCGCGCCGCGGCCCCGGCAGCCGACGGTAGGCCACCTGCTGCGCCAGGACGTGCCGGAACCCGTAACGGGCCAGCGGCTTCTCGCTGAGCACCGCCGCCCGCAGCGCCTCCGTCAGGCCGTCCGCCGCGGCCTGCGGATCGAGCCCGGCCACGGCGGCGAGCAGGTCCTCCCCGGCCGGCACGCCGAGCACCGCGGCCGCGCAGGCGATCGCGGCGGCGTCCGGGGACAGCGCGGCCAGCCGCTCGGTGACGGCGTCGCGCAGACCGCGCGGCACCTCCGACTGCTCCAGGTCGGCGGCCAGGTCCGCGGCCGTGGTCAGCGCGTCGGCGCCGCGCCGCTCGCCCAGCGTGATCAGGTCCTCCTCGGCGACCAGCGGCAGGCCCTCGCTGCGCTCGAACAGCACCCGGGTGAGGGCCGCGGTCGCGCGCGGGCC
>NZ_JBHVET010000637.1:0-5159 GCF_042802135.1 Kitasatospora sp. NPDC057512 | reverse complement strand
GCTCACACCCGGCAGGCCGTCTCCAGCCAGACGTCGCCCAGCGACTCCTCCAGCGGCACCTGCGTCCGCCATCCGAGACGGTCCCGGGCGGTGCGCACGTCCGCCTGCCGCCACGGCACCGGCTCGCCCGGCACCGGCCGGCCCTCCGGCCGGTGCCCCTCCGGCCGGTGCCCGGGCAGGTGGTGGCCCGGCAGGTGGTCGCCGCCCGCCCCGACGGCCTGCGCGGGCAGCAGGACCTGCCGGTTCTCCTCGACGATCTGCCCCTCGAAGCCCGAGGCCCGCACCAGCAGCTGGGCCGCGTCCCGGGCCCGGACGGCGTGCCCGCTGCCGATGTTGACCACCCCGGTCGCGGCCGACACCGCGGCCGCCTGGATGGCCCGCGCGACGTCCCGCACGTCCACGAAGTCCCGGAACCCGGACAGGTCCGGCATCCGCACCTGGTGCTCGTCCCGCTCCAGCGCCCGCCGCAGGCCCTCGGCCAGCCGCCCGAACAGCGAGGCGGTCGGCGCCCCCGGGCCCACCACGTCGAAGACCCGCAGCACCGCCGCGTCCAGCCCGGAGGCCAGCACCAGCTCCGTCCCGGCCAGCTTGGACACCCCGTACGGGCCGACCGGCCGCGGCTCGGCCTGCTCGGACACCGGCACCCCGCCGGGCACCGGCCCGTACTCGGCGGCCGAGCCGACGTGCACCAGCCTGGCCGGCTCCCGGCAGCGCCGGATGGCCTCGCAGACCGTCGCGACGGCCAGCGTGTTCGACCGGATCAGGGTGCGCGAGCTGCCGTAGGTGGCGCCCGCGCAGTTGATCACCACCTGCGGCGCGACCGCGTCCAGGAACCGGGCCAGCGCGCCCGGGCTCCCGGTGGTCAGGTCGAAGCGGATGTCGGCCGAGTCGCGCCGGCCCAGCACCGTCACCTGCAACTCCTGGTCCATCAGCAGACGATCGGTGACCCGGCGGCCGATGAAGCCGTCGGCGCCCAGCAGCAGCACCCTCATCGGGGGCGTCCTTCCACGAAGCCAGCTCGGGACGACCTGGCGGAACGGATTCAACGAAGTTCAACGAACGGGACGGGGTCGGGGACCGTGAACCGGGCCCCGACAAAGGTCGAACAGGGGGTGGCGAGCGGGCGGACGGCGCTCACCGGTGCGAGCCGGCCCGGCCGAGCACCGCCCCGGCGTACGCCAGCAGCGCCGCCGCGACGGTGCCGCCGCCGAGCAGCCAGGCCTCCGGGGCGGAGCGCCCCAGGGCGAGCGGGCCGAGCACCGCGGCGGCCCCGGCCGACGCCCCCGCCGCGGCCGCCGTCGGCCGGCCGCACCGCGCCAGCAGCACCGGCAGCACCACCAGCAGGCCCAGCACGCCCTGCGCCGCCCACTGGGCGGGGCCGGCCCGCTCGGCCGCCAGGTGCAGCAGCCCGCCGCCGTGGCCCGGCCCGGGGCGCGGGGCGACGACGGCCAGCACCGCCAGCGCGGCGAAGCTCAGCACCCCGAGCACCGCCAGGTGCAGGGCCAGCGCGACCGGGAGCACCGGCCGCATCCGGGCCCGGAACTCCGCCAGGGTGCCCGCCGCGCCCAGGTGGCCGCGGCCGAGCCGCCGGTACCAGCGGGCCGTCCGCTCGGCCGACCCGGCCGACACCGCCGCCGCCAGCACCAGCGCGACGGCCAGCGGGCGGTCCCCGCCCGGCACGGCCGGCGGGAGCAGCAGCAGCGCGGCCAGGCCCAGCCCGTGGCCCAGCGCCGTCGGCCGCAGCCGGGAGCCGGGGTACGGCCGGGGCACCGACCCGGGTCCCAGCACCCCGGGCGGGCCGGGCCCGTCCGGGGGCGGTGCGGTCAGCGCGGGCAGCAGCACCAGCGGGACGGCGGCGGGCAGCAGCACCGGCCAGCGCGGGCCGAGCGCGGCCGCCCCCGCGCAGGGCAGCGCGGCGAGCGCGGCGGCGGTCAGCGCGGCCCGGGCGGCGGCCCCGCCCGACCGCGGCTCCACGGGCCCGGGCGGCGGCGGGCGGCGCGGCACCCGGGCGTACAGCTCCTCGGCCAGCGAGAACAGGTCGGCGTGCCGGCAGCGGGCGGCGGCGTCCTGGCCGAGCCCGGCCTCCTCCAGCCCGGCGGCGATCTCCAGCGGGTCGACGGCGCGCTCGCACAGCTCCCGGTGCTCCGCCATCACCTCGCGCACCGGGTCCGCGCTGCCGCCGGGCAGGGGGCCGGCGGACATCAGCGGGCCTCCGCGAGTTCGGCCGGCCGCACGCCGTCGGCCGCCGTGCCCGCGTCCTGCGCGCCGCCGTCCCGCGGGGTGCCGCCGCGGGGGCCGTCGGCCAGCCAGTACTCGGCGGGGCGGGCGAAGGGGCGCGGCGCCGGGACGCCCTCGCCGCCGCCCCCGCCGCCGGGGAAGGCCGGGTACTGCGAGACCAGCTCCAGGTAGATCTCCCGGAAGGCGCCGATCACCGGCTCCACGGCGAAGCGTTCCTGCGCCCGCAGCCGCCCGGCCAGCCCGAGCCGGCCCCGCCGCTCCTCATCGCGCAGCAGCGCCAGGCAGGCCCCGGCCAGGGCGCGCGGATCGCGGGCGGGCACCAGCAGCCCGGTCGGCCCGACCACCTCGCGGGCCACCCCGACGTCGGTGGAGACCACCGCCCGGCCGCTGAGCAGCGCGTCGGCGAGCAGCCGGGGGCTGCGCTGGGAGAGCCCCGAGAAGACCGCCACCGTGCCCGACTCCCAGGCCTCGGCCGGCGAGCGGGGCCGTCCGGCGAACTCCACCGCGGGCGCCACTCCCAGCCGCTCGGCCACCGCCGCGCAGTGCGCCCGGTAGCCGGGCGCCGCCTCCTCGCCGTACACCACCAGCCGGGCGCCGGGCAGGTCGGCGCGGACCCGGGCGAAGGCGTGCAGCGCCAGCTCCGGGTCCCGGCCCGGCTCCAGCGCGCCCGCCCACACCAGGGTCGGCGCCGCCGGTTCCGGCCCGGCGGCCGGGCGGTCCACCGCCGGGGTGCCCTCGTACACCACCCGGGTGCGCGCCGGATCGGCCCCGCAGCGGCGCTGCCACTGCTGGTCGTGGGCGCTGCCCGGGGTGAGTATCGCGGCCCGCCGGTAGGTCTCCTCGGTGAGCGCCCGGTAGAAGGACAGCAGCAGGGCGCGGACCGGCCACCGGTACGGCGCCTCGCGGTGGCCGAGGTACCGCTCGCGCAGGTACGGGCCGTGCTCGGTGACCACGAACGGCACCCCGTGCAGGTGCCGGGCCACCAGGGCGGGCAGCGCGGCCGGGCCGCCGCCGACCACGTGGCACAGGTCGACCGCGCCGAGGCCGCCGGGGCCGGTGCCGTACCAGGGCGCGGACAGCGGGCGCAGGCACTGTTCCAGCAGGTCGGCCGCGACCAGGACGTCGCACGCCAGCGGCTGCCCGGCCGGGGTGTCCGCGCCGGGCAGCCGCCAGCTCCGCTCCAGCAGCCGGCGGGCGTGCGCGGAGGCCAGGAAGGCGGGCAGCGTGCCGTCCTCCCGGGCGACCGCGGCCAGCCGGTACAGCCCGGGCCCGAAGCCCGCTCTCTCCCCGGGCAGCACCAGGGCCCGCACCAGCTGTTCGTACGCCCCGGCGTACCGGCGTCTGCGCAGCGCGCGCGGCGCCCGGCCGCCCGGCCCGCGCCCCCGCAGCGCCGGCCCGTACGGGCCGCGCCGGGCGGGCGACGGCCGCTCCGCCGTGCCCGGCCGTTCCGGGCCGGTGAGCGGGTAGCGCTCGAACCCGTGCTCCGGCAGGCCCTGGGCGAGCCGGTCGCACCAGCCTCCGGTACCACGGTGGGGATGCGGACGGGCACCCTCGGTGAGCAGGGCAACGCGCACGGGAGACCTCCGGGGCAGAACGGATTCGCTGGGCGGGATCACGGACGGATCGACGGGTTTCCGGGCGGCCCGGGCAGTGGCCCGGGGTGCCCCCGTACGGCGGCGGGGACGGTCGGGGCCGGGGCGTCCGGTCGGCCCGGGTCGGCGCCGCGGTGCCTCCGGGCGGCCCGCCGGCGGCCCGGTCGCGGACGCGCCGCGTTCCGTTCCCCCGGGCGTCCGCTCCGGCGGTCGGGCCCGACCCGCCGGGACCTCGGCCGCGACCGCCCTCCGGTTCCTCCGGCGGCCGCGACTCCCCCACACCTGTTCGGTCCGACAGCAGAAAGGTAGGACCGGCCCGGGCCGATCCATCGGTCACATGCCTGCCTGCCACCTGATCGAGTGAACCGACGTGACCTCGACCCGGACCCGACCGTTACCGGGCGGTATGCGCGACCGCCCGCGCGGCCCCGCCCGGGCGCGCGATCGGCCCGCCACGGCGCACGCTCGGCCCCCGGTGCGCGCCCGGGCCGTGGTGCGCGCTCAGCCGGTGGTGTGCGCGATCAGCTCCCGCACCGCGCGGGCGACCTCGTCGGGGTGCTCTAGCATCGCCACGTGCCCGGACTCCGGCAGCACCAGCAGCCGGGCGTCCGGGAAGGCCGCGCAGGCGCGGCGGGCCGAGCGGTAGGAGACCAGCTTGTCGCGCAGCCCGTACACCAGCAGCACCGGCGCCTCGACCCGCTCGGCCTGCCGCCACAGCGCCTGGTCGCCTCGCTCCGTGTACGCCGAGACGATGCCGCGGGCCGAGCCGACCAGCGCCTGCATCGCGTGCGGCACCTCCAGCCGGCGCCGGTACTCGGCCACCGCCTGGGCCCGGGCCGCCGGGCTCAGGCTGCCCGGGTCGCCGTAGACCAGCCGCAGCAGGTCCTCGGTGGCCGCCTCGGCGTCGCGCCCGCCGACGGACAGCCGGCGCAGCACCGCGGGCACCCCGGGCACCGCGAGCAGGGCGGTCGGCCAGGCGGAGTGCTGCGGGGGCAGCTCGGGCAGGGCCGGGGAGACCAGGGTGAGGCTGCGCACCAGGTCCGGGCGCAGCGCCGCCAGCCGGACGGCGACCGCGCCGCCCAGCGAGTTGCCGAACAGGTGGACCGGGCCGCGGTCGGAGGCCTCCAGGTAGCCGATCACCGCGCGGACGTGGCCGGAGACGGTGAGGTTGCCGTCGGTGGGCGGGTGGGAGCGGCCGAAGCCGGGCAGGTCCACGGCCTCGCCGTCGACCTGCCCGCCGAGCCGGTCCATCAGGGCCTCCCAGTTGGCGGCCGAGCCGCCGAGGCCGTGCACGAAGAGCCCGGGCTCGCGCCCGCCGTCGGCGCCGTC
>NZ_JBHVET010000636.1:0-5163 GCF_042802135.1 Kitasatospora sp. NPDC057512 | reverse complement strand
GGGCGGGTGGGGCCTCAGACCACCGGTTGGCGGTCCCGGCCAGGGACGGGAGTTGCGGCGCGGTCATCCGGGCGGTGGGGCATCCGCAGGACGGCGACCGCACCAAGGCCGACGACGGCGATGGCGAGGAGCAGGAGGAGCGGGAGGATGAGGTCGATCAGGAGTCGCACGGGGCCTCGGTCCTCTCGTAGTGCCGGAGGATCGCGAGGAGGTTGAGGACGGTGCTGGCCGGAGCCGCGCCGAAGCGGACCGAGACGCGGCCGTCGACCCCCACGTGGTCCGTGGCCAGGCCGGGCCAGAGGAGGCCGAACCTGCTGCCGCGATCGTGGAGTTCATCGAGCAGGGAGGCGACCTCCGGCTCGGTGTAGGTACGCATGATCGCGTCGGCCGGCCCGGTAGGGCGGCGGTGGTCGACGGTCACGCGGCGGCGTCCAGCTCAAACCAGACGGATTTGCCCGATTTGCGGGACTCCGCGCCGAAGCGGTCGGTGAGCGAGCGGACGAGACGCAGGCCCCGGCCGGAGACGGCGAGGAGGTCGGAACCGTCCCGCTGGATCGGCACGATGGGATTGCCGTCACTGACGGAGACCCGGAGCACGTGATCGAGCAGCGCGATGACGACGAGCGGCGCCGCACTGCCGCCGTGGCGCCAGGCATTGACGAACAGTTCGAGGAGCGCGACCTCGGCATCGGCGACCAGGTCGGCGTCCCACCCGGCGCGCGCCGTGAGCTCGCGCAACTCTTCGCGCGCGGCCGACCAGTCAGGGGGGAGTCCAAGGGGAGACACGAAGAAACCTCCATGGGAGTCGAGAGATGACTCCGAGCGACCGATGATCAGTCAGGAGAGTCGACCCGGAGCGTGATCGCGACGTGTGCACACGACGAAGCATCCAGCAATTGCTGTCAGTGTGCAGCTCGTCACAGACAGCATGGAGCTAGACGCCACCGTTTGGCAACTCGTCACAAGACTTTGGATATATTCAAATCGAACGCCCGGCAGAGCCCCTACAGTGGCCACAACCGGTGGCGAACGTGCCTGCCGGGAAGGCAAACTGGTCCACTGAAGCTCAGAGAGGGCGGGGATGGGCGGAGCAACAGGTCCGACGGTTCGACGGAGGCAACTCGGGGCCGAACTGCGCCGCCGGAGAGAGGAAGCCGGCCTCTCACATGAGGAAGTCACCGAAGCGCTGAGCGGGATGAGCCAGCCGAAGCTGTCCCGCCTGGAGAACGGCCGGGGTGCCACCAAGGTCGATGACGTCAAGCGACTCCTCGCCCTCTACCGCTGCGAGGACCACGAGTTGATCAACGCGCTCGTGGATCTCGCCAAGCGTGGCGCACAGCGCGGAATGTGGTGGCAAAGCTACAGCGCTGACATCGGGGAGCCGCTTGGCAACCTCATCTCTTTGGAGGCGAGCGCCTCATCGATGCGCTCCTACGAAGGCTTCTTCATTCCGGGTCTCCTTCAGACTCCCGCCTACGCACGCGAGATCATCAAGAAGCTCACCCTCCGCCCTGGAGTCAACGTCGAGGCACTGGTCGACGTCCGCATGGCACGCCAGAGCGCGCTGACCCGAGCCGAACCGCTCGCGCTGTGGGCAGTGATAAACGAAGCCGCGATCCGGTCCGGAGTCGGCGGACCGAAGCTCATGGCTGAGCAACTCGCCAGGATCGCCGACAGAGCGAGCCAGCCCAACGTCAAGATCCAGGTGATGCCCATTGGTGCACCTGCGCACCATGGCATGGGCGGCGCCTTCTCCATCCTCGGATTTCCGCAACGGCAGGATCTCGATGTCGTCCTCGTGGAGGGCGCGTTGAACGACCTCTGGGTCGAGGACGCCGCCGATGTGGCGCTGTACTCGGCGAAGTTCGACGCCATCCGAGCGGATGCTCTGGGCCTCGACGACTCCCTCGCCCTGATCATCGAACAGAGAGACAAGCTCACATGACGTTCATCCCGAACGCAGCCACCATCACCGCAGTCTGGCGCAAGTCATCACACAGCAACGAGTCCACGAACTGCGTTGAGCTCGCCCTGGGTGAGCCGGTCTCCTACATCCGCGACTCGAAGGACCCCTCCGGCCCCGCCCTGGCCTTCGACCGCGCGGCCCACTCCTCCTTCATCTCCGCCGTCGCCACCGGCGAGTTCGACTTCGGGCTGCTCTGACCACCCAACGGAGAGGCAGGCTCACATGCCCATATCCCTGAACCACACCATCGTTCCGGCCGTCGACAACGAGGCGGCAGCCCTCTTCTTCGCCTCCGTCATGGGCCTCGACTACCAGGGCGCCGACCGGCACTTCGCGCCGGTGCGGGTCAACGACTCCCTCACCCTGGACTTCATGACCGTCGAGGACCCGGTCGGCCATCACCTGGCCTTCGACGTGGACCCGTCCTCCTTCGACGGGATCCTCGCCCGGCTCCGCGACGCCGACGTGCCCTACGGCAACGACCCCCGCGAGCCCGGCAACGGTCGGATCGACCACCCGTTGTGCCCTCGCGGGCTGTACTTCACCGATGACGCCGGGAACCTCTACGAGGTCATGTCCCCCGCGTGAACTCCCCCGCTCCACGCGGTGCCCCGCCCGCCTGGGCGGGGCACCGTCATTGCCGCTAGATGAGGCCGCGCCGCATGGCGTAGCCCACCGCGTGGGCCCGGTTGCGCAGGCCGAGGCGGGTGATGATCTCGTGCAGCACGTTCTTCACCGTGCGCTCCGAGTACGACGTCTTGGCGGCGATCTCACTTGTGTCGAAGCCCTCCGCGACCAGCTTCAGCATCTCCGCCTCCCGGGCCGTTAAGGTCGAGAGGGTCAGGCCCCGCCCGTCGAGCATGGTGCGCTGGAGGATGCCGATCCGGTCGAGCAGTTCGCCGAGCAGGTCGCCGGGCATCACACCCTCGCCGTTGGCCAGGGCGGTGATGAGGTTCACCAGCCGGTCCTGGTCGGCCTCCGAGCGGCGCAGCACGGCGGCGACCCCGTTCTCCACGATGGTCTGGAGCCCGCCGGCCTCGAAGTGCCCCACCACCAGGCCTATCCGGCCGGTGGTGGCGAGCCGCAGCCTCCGCAGGTGCTCGGTCACCGTCTCCGTCAGGGCGTCGACCACCAGCAGGGAGACCTCGGCCCGCCCGGCCTCGCTCTCGTTCAGCAGCTCCACTTCGGGCCGCTGGCGCAGCTGTTGGACCACGCCGGTCTGCAGGATGAGGTCCTCGGCGTAGACCGCCACCCGCACCTGGGCCGGCCTGCCGCGCAGTTGGGCGGGTACGCGCGGGACGGTGGTACCGGCGGGCTTCGGTGCCACCGTGGTCCGGCGGCTTGTGACGGCTTCCTCACGGGTTGTATCGGTCGACGTCATCGAACTGCTCCATTCTGCAAGTACCTGCGAGGGTGACGGCCGGCCGCCGAGGGGCGGTGCCGGCCGGGGGCTTGGGGGCGGGTCGCGCGGAGCCGGGCCGGGCCCGCGACGGGACCGGGCGGGGTCTCCGGTCGGTCCGTACGGGCAAGGGGTGTGGCCCCCAGCTTGCCCGTACGGCCCTCTTCTCCGACGCGGTACGGCCCTACCGTCACGCTATGACCACATCCGCCGAACTCGGCCTGCCAGCACTCACGGTGGCCCCCGGTGGCGTGGCCACCACGACCCTGACGGTCCGCAACGACCTCGACATCGTCGAGGCTTACACGTTCGAGGTGGTCGGCGACTGCGCCGGCTGGACGAAGGTGGAGCCGGCCCGGGTCTCGCTGTACCCGGGGACCTCCGAGACCGTGACGGTCCGGCTGGCTCCGCCGCGCTCCCCCGCCACCCGGGCCGGCGAGTTCCCGCTCGGCATCCGGGTGCTGCCGGTCGAGCGCCCCGACCTGGTGGCGGTGCCGGAGGCCACGGTCACCGTGACGCCGTTCCAGGAGCTTCAGGCCGCGCTGGCCCCGCGCCGTCGCCGCGGCTGGCTGCGCGGGCGCTACCGGGCCTCGGTGCGCAACCTCGGCAACGCTCCGACCGGTGTGACGTTCACCCCGGGACAGGCCGGTGAGGACCTGCGGTTCCGGGTCACGCCGGAGAAGCTGCGGCTGGAGCCCGGCGAGTCCGGGGAGGTGCGGGTGCAGGCGCGCACCCGCAAGCTGATCTGGTTCGGCAAGCAGGCGACCTGGCCGTTCGAGGTGACGGTGGGCCCGGAGGAGCGGGCGGACGGCAAGGACGCGAAGGACGGCAAGCCCGGCAAGGACGGGAAGGACGCGAAGGAGCAAAAGGCGCCGGAGGCCGCACCGGGCACCGCGCCGGCGCCCGTCCAGAAGCCGCTGCTGGAGGGCGAGTTCCTCCAGCTGCCGATCTTCCCGAAGTGGCTGCTCGCGCTGCTGGCGGCGCTGATCGCGCTGCTGCTGGCCTGGTTCGCCCTGGTCCGCCCGGCGGTGCGCAGCTCCGCCAAGCAGGCGGCCGAGAAGGCCGTCGCCCAGCAGAACGCCACTCCGGCCCCGCCCGCCGGTGTCCCGGCCGGTGACACACCGGGCAGCCCCGCCAACGGGAGCACCCCCGGCGGCCAGACCAAGCCGGGCGCCGGAAAGCCGACCACCGGCCCGGGTAGCCAGGGCGGTCCGGGCAGCCAGGGTGGTCCGGGCGGCCTGGCGGTGCCCGGGACCGGCCAGCAGAGCTCCGCCACGATCGACGTCCAGACCGAGAACGGCGCGGCCGGGACCGGCAGTTACCAGGTGCCGCACGGCAAGGTCTTCGACATCACCGACCTCGTGGTCTCCAACTTCCAGGGCGACCAGGGCCTGGTGACCTTCATGGTCGGCAACAAGACCGTCACCACGATCGCCTTGGAGACCTTCCGCAACCAGGACTACCACTGGGTGACCCCCCTTCAGGTCCCCGAGGACCAAGCGGTGACCGCGAGCGTGACCTGCGAGGTTCCGGGCACCCCGGCCTCGGGCAAGCAGGCGCCCACGTGCCACGAACTCCTCAACGTCAGCGGGACCCTGAGCGACATCCGGCAAGGAAACTGAACGTTTCCGATCCGTTCGTCTCCGGATTCCCGCTCCCCCCGCATCTCCCCTCACATCCCGTGACCATGTCAATACCCGACGGACACTGTTGCATCGTGCACCCGTCCGAACCAAACCGACCCGCCGGTAACCGGCCGTGATCTGTCCCCCGAGGGCAACCGGCCTGGCCCCTGGGG
>NZ_JBHVET010000635.1:0-5168 GCF_042802135.1 Kitasatospora sp. NPDC057512 | reverse complement strand
GGGCCCGGCCGTGAGGTCGGGCCAGGAGCCGGGGTCGGTGTGGTCGTTGTACGGCACGTGGGCGTGCGCGTACCAGCCGCCGAGGGCCTCCCAGGTCCGCTCGTCGCGGTGGCTGGAGAAGTCGGTCGGCCGGCCCATCGGCCAGATGTCGGGCACGCCCCAGGAGGAGATCCAGGCGTGGATCCGGTCCCAGCCCGCGCACGGGGTGTCGACCAGGCGCGGGTAGACGGCGCCCTGGTAGCGGCAGTAGGGGAAGAACACCGCCTCGATCTGGATCACCACCCGCCCGGCCCGGTTGGTGCGGGTGGGGCTCTGGCCGGGGCTGAGCAGGCTCTTCGAGCGGGAGTCGGCCGGGAACAGCTGCGCCGTGCGGCCGCTGAACGGGTCCCAGACCAGGTGCGGCGCGTCACCGGCGCCACTGCCGGTGAAGTAGCCGACCAGGTCCTCGTAGGAGCACCAGTCCTGCGGCGCGGCGGCGGTCGCGTTGCGGTCCCAGGTGATGTGGGCGATGGCCTTCGGCGGGTACTGCTGATCGGTCGGCGCGTGGTCGCCGAGGTCGTGGATCTCGGCACCGGGCAGCCACAGTTCGGGCATCGTGGGCTCCTCCGAACGGCGTGAGGGCATCACCTCCGGTATCGGCAGGCAGGGCTCGCGGATTGACCCCGACGGCGCGGAATCCGGGCGATGAACCCCCCGCACCCGTCCAGCCGTTCGACTCAGCGGGGGCCCTTCGCCCCCGCGTGCGATTCGGGTGCCCGTGCGGGGGCGACCGGTCGTACGGAAGGGGGGCGCATTCCACCCCGCCGGGGCGCCGCTGTCAATCGTTGACTTCACAAATGGTCTAGTCCACGGTGGTCCGGCAGACCGGCCCGAGCCGCCGTCCGGGGATACCCCTGTGCGCTCAACTGGCGATCACTGCACCGAATCTGACGATCCGATGGAGAAACCCGCACCATGCAAAGAGTCTGCCTCGCCCTGCCCACCATGCGGTCCTGCCCCGACACCATCGCGGAACTCGCCGAGGAGGCGGCCTACGCCGTCGCGACCTTCGGGGTCGAGGTGCACCTGCTCGTCCTCGACACCACCGACGCCGTCGCGTTCGCGGAGAACGCGGGCGCCGTGGCCGCGCTGGAGCCCACTCCCGGCGTGGTCGTCCACCACCTCGGCGAGGCGCGGCAGCGGGAGTTCCTGCGCCGGGTGGCCGAGCGCTCCGGCGCCGCCGACCCCGAACTCCTGCTCGACATGATGCTGCCGCCGGCCGTCGCGTACGGCTCCTGCGTCAACCGGCTCTTCCTGGGCGCGGCCGCCCTGGGCTGCACCTCGGCGCACCTGCGCAACGACGACGCCGACTTCCAGGTCGTCGACGGCCGCAAGGTCTTCCCGATCCACCACGAGCTGCTCTCGATCGGCCGGCCGGCCGGCGAGGCGGCGGCCGGCGTGTCCCGCTCCGAGCTCGACCCGGCCGACGCGGACAAGCCGGTGATGCTGGTCAGCGGCTCCTTCATCGGCGAACTCAACGTGGACATCAGCGAGATCCACGAGCTGGACCCGGCCGTCTACCGCGAGGTGGTGCGCCTGTGGACCCCGCCGGTGTGGTCGGAGGAGGAGCAGGACGCGATGGTGGACGTCTCCTTCAAGGGGGCCGGCTCCGAGCCGTTCACCACCGACGAGTCCGTCCTCGGCGTGCCCGACATCTGGGACGTCTACATGTGCAACATCGCCCTGGACCACCGGGCCTACGAGGTGCTGCCGCTGCTGCCCTCGACCGAGACGATCGGCAGCGACTACGCCCTGCTGCACGCCCTGGTCCACTCCCGGCTGCCCGGCGTCGTCCACAACCGCCACATCGTCAACTACTACACGCCCGAGCGCCGCACCGGCGCCGGCTTCGTCAACTACCAGCTGCGGTTCGTCAAGTTCCTGCTCTCGATGCTGTACCTGTACCCGGTTTACGGCGGGATGATCGACCTCGGCCGCGGGCTGCTGGACGAGCGGCACGGGCTGAAGGTCGAGCCGGTCCTCGACCTGGTGCGCGGCAGCGTCGACTGGGACCGGGCCGGGAACGAGCACTGCCTGGACGTCCTGGACCGCTCCTACCGCAAGCTGGGCGGCAAGTACGCCGAGCTCGCGGACGTGGTGGCCGAGCGGCGGCAGCAGCTGCTGGACGAGGCACGGGAGGACGCCGGGCGCTGGGCGGTGCTGGTGGAGGCCTGGGCGGCGCTGGTGGCCGCCTCCCGCGCGGAGGGGCTCGGCGCCGCTTCGGAGGTTCCGGCCTAGTGGGCGGGGACCTCCGGATCCGGCTCCTGGCCGACGGCGACTGGGACGCCGTGGTCGCGCTGGAGTACGACGCCTACGCGGCCGACGGCCTGTCGGAGGGCCGGGAGGCGCTGCAGTCCCGCGCCCTCGGCTCGCCGGAGACCTGCTTCGTGCTGGAGCAGGGCGGCACGGTCCGCGGCTACCTGCTGAGCCTGCCGTACCCGCCGCTGCGCTGCCCGGACCTCGCCCGGGCGGAGGACGCGGTGCACGAGTCGGGCAACCTGCACGTGCACGACCTGGTGATCGCCGAGGACCTGCGCGGCCGGGAGGTCGCGCTGGGGTTCATCCGGCACTTCCGGGAGCGGGCGGAGGAGCTGGGTTTCGAGCGGATCTCGATGGTCGCGGTGCGCGGGGCGGACATCCTGCTGCGGCTGCTCGGCTACCGCGCGCACCGGGAGGTGGCGGTCCCCGCGTCCTACGGGCGCCGCGCCGTCTACATGTCGATGCCGGTGCGCTGACCTGCGGGGATACCTGGACGAACGCTCACTCTTCTGGCCTAGTCCGGACGGCGAAGATCACCCCATCGGGTGAAGCTGGTGGCGGCTGCGCCCGCGCGCGGCCGCCGGCAGCATCCGTCCGTACGCCCGAGGGAGAAGCGCATGAAGGCCGCCGTCGTCCACGACTTCACCGCACCGCTGGCCGTCGAGGACCGCCCCCTGCCGAAGCCCGCCGCACACCAGGTCCGGGTCCGGATCGAGGCCTCCGGCCTCTGCCACACCGACATCCACGCCGCCCACGGAGACTGGCCGGTCAAGCCCAGCCCGCCGTTCGTCCCCGGACACGAGGGCGTCGGCATCGTCGAGGCGGCCGGCGACCAGGTCCGGCACGTCCGGGTGGGCGAGCGGGTCGCCATCCCCTGGCTCGCGGACGCCTGCGGGCGCTGCGACCACTGCGTCTCCGGCTGGGAGACGCTCTGCCTCCAGCAGCACAACAGCGGCTACTCGGTGGACGGCGCCTACGCCGAGTTCGCGCTCGCCCACGGCGAATACGTCGTCCCCGTCCCGGACGGCATCGACCCGCTGGACGCCGCCCCGCTGTCCTGTGCGGGCGTCACCACCTACAAGGCGCTCAAGGTCTCCGGCGCCCAGCCCGGCACCCGGGTGCTGGTCTCCGGCATCGGCGGGCTCGGCCACCTGGCCCTCCAGTACGCCCGGATCTTCGGCGCCGAGACCGTCGCCGTCGACGTCACCGACGACAAGCTCGCCCTGGCCCGCGAGCTCGGCGCCGACCACGTCCTGGACGCCCGCACCCAGGACGTCGCGGCCGAGGTCCAGGCCCTCGGAGGCGCCCACGCCTCGATCGCCCTCGCCGTCAGCAACGCCTCCTTCCAGGCGGCCTACGGCGCCCTGCGCCGCGGCGGCACCCTCGTCCTGGTCGCCCTCCCGGCCGAGGGGAAGCTCGAACTCCCGGTCTTCGAGACGGTGCTGAACGGCACCAAGGTGATCGGCTCGATCGTCGGCACCCGCGAGGACCTCGCCGAGGTCTTCCGCCTGCACGCCCTCGGCCGCACCCGGGTGATCCGCGAGACCCGCCGGCTGGAGGACGTGAACGCCTGCTTCGACGAGGTCCTGAGCGGCAAGGTCTCCGCCCGCCTGGTCTTCGACCTGCGCTGACACCCCTCGTCCACAGCCCTGATCGGCCGTCGGGCCGCGACCGGATTCGTCCGGATGGCGTCGCAGTTGCGTCTCCGTTCGGTTCGGCGTGGGTACGAACCGGGCGGCGGTCCGGGATCCTGGGGGCAACCACTCGTGCGGCAAGGGGAGTTGCCATGGGGGACGGCCGGGGCTTGGCACCGGATGCGGTGGCGGCGCTGTTGGGCGACGGGCCGCACCGGGCCGTGGCGGACGTCGTCCGGGCGCGGTTGCGGATCATGCCGGAAGGGGCCCGGGCGCTGACGGCGGCGGAGGCGAACCCGGGGGACGCGCAGGCCCGGGCGTTGCTGACCGCCGCCGTCGACCACCTGCTGGCCGCGGACCCGGCGTTCGCGCGGTACCTCGCCACCACCGGGCTCGGAGAACCGGCCGACCCGCCGACCGTCCAGCTGCGGAGCGAGCCCGGCACCGTACAGCTGCGGGTCGGGCCGCCGTCCGCGCCACCGCCGGCGAACCCGGCCACCGTCCAACTGCGGCTCGGCCCGGGGGCCGCCCGCGCCCGGGCGCTCGCCGCCCGGCGGAGCAGCGCCGGCATCGTGGTGGCGCTCGCCCTGGTGCCGATCGCCGCGCTGGTCGCGATCGGCGTCCACCTGGGCTCGCGTCCGCTGCTGAAGCCGGGCGGGCCCGGCCTGGCGCACGCCGCGCAGCCGCTGAGCGACCCGGCGCTGGTCTCGGCCGTGCTGCCCGACGCGCGGGCGCTGCCGGGCGGCTGGCAGGTGCGGCGGGGGCCGACGGCGGGGACCGCTCAGGGCGGCGAGCTGCCGTGCCTGCTCCCGGACTCCTGCGACCGGCAACTCGCCTCCGCCACCGTGACGTTCGGTTCGGCCTCGGTGCAGGCCGTGGAGTTCGGCGTGGCCGCCTTCGCCTCTCCCGAGGCCGCCGCCCGCGCCTTCGACCACACCCTCGACCGGACCGCCGGCACCGAGCCGACGGTGGCCGTCCCGCGGATCGGCGACCAGAGCGCCGTCCGCGTCCAGAGCTCCTCGTCGGCGGTGGCACTGGCCAGGGTCGGCAGCGTGCTGCTCGTCGTGCGCGAGGAGGGGGCGGGCGACCGGCTCACCGGGCCCGCGTTCACCGGCCTCGCCGAGCTGGTCGCCGAGCGTGCCCGGCAGGCGCAGGAGGGCCGCACGCCCGGTGCCACCGCGGACGGCCCGACCGGCTGACGGTCAGGTCCGGTCGAGGCGGACGGCGACCGGCGGG
>NZ_JBHVET010000634.1:0-5172 GCF_042802135.1 Kitasatospora sp. NPDC057512 | reverse complement strand
AGGGGTGGGACAAGCCGGGCGGGTCGGACAGCCCGGACGGGTCGGGGATGCCGGGGAGGCCGGGGAGGCTCAGACCCCGGCCCGGCGGTGGCGGGCCCCCTCCGCCGGCCCCTCCGCCGGCCCGGCCGGTTGGGCGGGCAGGTCCGGGTCGGCGCCGGCCGGCGGGGTGGGCTCGCCGTGCGAGAGGTCCGGCAGCCAGTCCAGCCAGCGCGGCAGGTACCAGTTGCGGTCGCCCAGCAGGGTCATCACCGAGGGCAGCAGCACCCCGCGGATCACCGTGGCGTCGATCAGCACCGCGACCGCGAGGCCGACGCCCATCTGCTTCATCACCTGCATGGACAGCGAGCCGAAGACCGAGAACACCGCCACCATGATCACCGCGGCGCTGGTGACCACCCCGGCCGTGGAGCGGATGCCGTCGGCGATCGCGGCCCGGGTCGGCAGGCCGCGGTCGTGGCCCTCCTTGATCCGGGAGACCACGAACACGTGGTAGTCCATCGAGAGCCCGAAGAGGATCACGAAGAGGAACAGCGGCACCCAGGACTCCACCGCGCCGACCCCGGCGGTGCCCAGCAGCGAGGCGCCCACGCCGTGCTGGAAGACCAGCGTCAGCACCCCGTACGCGGCGCCCACCGAGAGCAGGTTGAGCACCACGGCGGTGGCCGCGACGACCGGGGAGCGGAAGGTGGTGAGCATCAGCAGGAAGGCGAGGGCGACGACGAAGCCGAAGACCAGCGGCATCGAGTCGCCCATCGTCCGGTTGAAGTCGTACGACGCGGCGGTGTAGCCGGTGACCGGGGCCTCGGTGCCGGGCACCGTGAGGACGGTGGCGGGCACCAGCTCCTCGCGCAGGCTCCGCAGGGCGTCGTTGCTGGTGGCGTCGTTGCCGGTGCCGTTGAGCGGGATGTCGACGGTGGCGACGTTCCGGTCGGCGTGCACGGCGACCTCCACCGGTCCGTGCATCCGCCCGCTCGCCAGGGCCTTCGCCCTGAGGTCGGCGATCGCGGCGGTCATCGCGGGGGAGTCGATGTCGGCGGCCCTGATCACGACGGTGGCGGGGGCGGGGCTGCCGGGGAAGGCGGCCTCGATCTTCTGCGAGGCGGCGACCAGGGCGTTGCCCGCGGGCAGCTGCTGCTGGAAGGTCAGCTTGGCGGTGTGCATGGTGAGCAGCGGCGCGGCCAGGGCCAGCAGGAAGGCGCCGGCGAGCAGGGTGGCGGCCAGCGGTCGGCGCAGCACCGGGGTCAGCACCGCGTTCCAGAAGCGTCCGCCGGTCCGCGCGGCGTCCGGGCGGCGCAGCTTGGCGAGGAACGGCACCCGGCCCTTCTCGACCCGGTCGCCGAGCATCGACAGCAGCGCGGGCAGCACGGTGAGCGAGCCGAGCACGGCGGTGATCACGACCAGGATGGTGGCGAAGGCCATCGCCTTGAAGGTGGCGATCCCGGTGAGGAACATCCCGGCCATGGCGACCACCACGGTGACGCCGGAGACCAGCACCGCCCGGCCGCTGGTGGCGGCGGCCACGGCCAGCGCGGTGGCGGCGTCGCGCCCGGCGGCCCGCTCCTCGCGTTCGCGGCGCAGGTAGAAGAGGCAGTAGTCGACGCCGACGGCGAGGCCGACCAGCAGCATCACCGAGGAGGCGTCGCCGCTGGTGTGCAGGAACCCGCTGCCGAGCGCGACCAGCCCGGCGGCCGCGACGAAGGCGGTGAGCGCGAGCACCACCGGCAGCACGGCGGCGACCAGCGCGCCGAAGGCGACCAGCAGGATGCCGAGGGCGAGCGGCACGGCCGTCCACTCGGCGCGCGCGAAGTCGTTCCCGACCTGGTCCCGCATCCACTTGCCGGAGCTGGCGTCGCCGAGCTGGACGACGGTGAGGCCCGGGTGCTGCTTCTGCACGCCGGCCACCGCGTCCAGCACCGGCTGGACCTGGTCCGCGGCCTCGGCGCGGTCGCCCTTGAGGGTCAGCGTCACCAGCGCGGAGTGGCCGTCGGCGGAGACGGCCTTGGTGTCGTACGGCGAGCGGACCTCGGCGGCCCGGCCGGTGCCGTTCACGGCGGCGACCACCTGGCCGACGGCGGTGCGGAACTCCGGGTCGTCGGCGCCGAGGGTGGGGCTCTGGACCAGGACGGTCTCGCCCGCCGGGCTCGTCAGCCCGGCCTCGTCGAGGATCCGCGCGGCCCGGGAGACCTGCCCGGGGACCGACTCGGCATCGGTGATCCTGACGCTGCCGTGGGCGGAGCCGAGCGCGGCGGCCAGGACGACGAAGAGCAGCCAGCCGAACACGGCGGTCTTGCGGTGCCGGGCGCTCCAGGCGCCCATCGCGGCCGCCAGGCCGAGTCTGGACTTCACGGGCTTCACGGTGGTTCTTCCCCCCTGGGAGAGCGGCGGTCGTCGCCGGACGGGAGCGGCGGGGGCCCTGGGTCGGGGGAACCGCCGGTCTGGGGTGCGCCGGCTGGGCTCCGGCGTCCCGATCGACAGTAGGGAAGCGGGTCCTGACGGGTAATCCGGCTGGCGGGTGGCCGTTTCCTGGTGCTCTCCTCGGGGCCGGGGTGGGGTTTTCCCTACCCTCCGACCCCGAGATCTCCTCCTGGGGGGTAGGGGGTGCTCCTCCACCCTGAGGGGGAGATGACTCCACCCGGAGCACGAGGTCAGGAGGGGTGTGTCCGGGAGAGACTGGGTCGGGGCCGCTTCGGGTGGCCCGACGGGGGTTGAAGCACACGGGGGCTCCTTGCCGGGCGGCAAGCAAGTACTCGTAGGATGATGCCCCAAACCTACTTACCTGCCGACCGGCAAGGGAGTGCCGCCGGCACTCCCCGCGCCGGTCCTGCCGTCGCCCAGCGTCCCGTCCCCCAAGGGCTGCGGTGAACCATGCCCAGGAGGCACACGAGCATGTTCCACCGACTAGGACAATTCGTCGTACGCCGTGCGTGGTGGGTGATCGCCGCATGGGTCGTCGCGATGATCGCCATCGTCGCGTCGGCGCCGAAGGTCACCTCGCAGACGGACGAGTCCGCGTTCCTGCCCAAGCACTACGAGTCCATCCAGGCGGCGCAGCTCCAGGGACAGGCCTTCCCGTCCAGCTTCACCCCCTCCGCGCTGCTGCTCTTCGAGCGCAACGACGGCCAGGCGCTCAACGAGGGCGACCAGGCCACGATGGACAAGGTCGTCAAGGGCCTCACCGACGCGCACATCCCCGCCGTCGAGATGATCCTGCCGGTCGACCCCAAGGCCTCGAAGTCCAAGGACGGCAAGTACGCGCTGTCCATGGTCGGCATCGACAAGACCAAGATGCAGACCACGGAGTTCACCGACGCCGCGAAGAAGCTCCGCAGTGAGGGCTCCAAGCTCGCCGACGGCTCCGGACTGAAGTTCCAGGTCGGCGGCCAGGCCGCGAGCAGCCTGGACCAGCAGGACGCCTCCGGCGCCACCGACGCCATCGTGATGCTCGGCAGCCTGCTGCTCGTCATCCTGATCGTCGGCGTCATCTTCCGCAGCATCCTGGCCGGCATCCTGCCGGTCATCCTCTCGCTGGCCATCGCGATGCCGGTGTCCAACGGCCTGATCGCCCACGCGATCGACATATTCGACCTCAAGTCCTCCCCGATGACCTCGGCGATCCTGATCATCGTGGTCCTCGGCGTCGGCACCGACTACTTCCTCTTCCTGGCCTTCCGCTACCGCGAGCGGCTGCGCCTGGGCGAGGACCGCAAGACCGCCGTGGCCAACGCCGTCGGCCGGGTCGGCGAGGCGATCGCCTCCGCCGCCGGTGCCGT
Organism: Kitasatospora sp. NPDC057512; assembly: GCF_042802135.1. Taxonomy (NCBI): domain Bacteria; kingdom Bacillati; phylum Actinomycetota; class Actinomycetes; order Kitasatosporales; family Streptomycetaceae; genus Kitasatospora; species Kitasatospora sp. NPDC057512. Next base: position 1,402 of record NZ_JBHVET010000634.1, on the reverse strand, counting down.
CGCCGTCGCCTTCGCCGTGCTGGTCCTCTCCAGCCTGGGCATGTTCACCGCGCTCGGCCCGGCGCTGGCCATCGCGGTCGTCGCGACCGCCCTGGTCTCGCTGACCCTGGCCCCCGCCGTGCTCGCCGTCATCCCGTCCAAGGGCGTGTTCTGGCCCGGCAAGAAGTGGATGCAGGAGCCGAAGAACGCCCGCTTCGCCGCGCTGGGCCGGATGACCGGCAAGAAGCCCGGCCTGGTCGCCCTGGCCTCCGGCGGCGTCCTGGTGGCGCTGGCCCTGGCCGGCGTCAACTACAACGGCACCTACGACCTGGCCGGCAGCTCGATGCCCAAGGGCAAGGAGTCGATGGTCGTCCAGGACAAGCTGATGACCGCGTTCTCGGCCGGTGCCACCGACCCGAGCCACGTCTACCTGACCAGCACCAACGGCGCCAAGCTCAGCGACTCGGCGATCAAGGACTTCGCCGGGAAGCTCCAGGGCGTCCCCGGGGTGGCCAGCGTCGTCGCGCCGTCCACCGAGACCAAGACGGTCAACGCCGACGGCACCACCGGTGACTTCACCGTCCTGCTCAACGACGCGCCGGCCTCCAACAAGGCCATCGACACCATCGAGAAGGTCCGGGACACCGCCCACGCGTCGGCCCCGGACGGCAGCAAGGCCCTGGTCGGCGGCATCACCGCGGTGTACAAGGACATCAACACCGCGATGGTGCACGACTACACGCTGGTCTTCCCGATCGCGGCCCTGCTCATCATGATCATCCTGGGCCTCCAGCTGCGCAGCGTGGTCGCGCCCTGGTACCTGATGGCCTCGGTCGGCCTCGGCTTCGGCGCGACCCTGGGCGCCACCACCCTGCTGTTCCAGAACGTCAAGGGCGAGCCCGGCCTGATGTTCATGCTGCCGATCTTCATCTACCTCTTCGTGGTGGCGATCGGCACCGACTACAACATCCTGATCATCGCCCGCCTCCGCGAGGAGGCCCGCGAGGGCCGCAGCCCGCGCGAAGCGGCCCGCGAGGCCGTCAAGCACGGCGGCCCGACCGTCGCGGCGGCCGGCTTCATCCTGGCGGCGTCGTTCGCGACCTTCATGCTCGCGGGCAACGTCCTCTTCATGGAGCTCGGCTTCTCGCTGGCCTTCGGCATCGTGCTGGCGGCCTTCGTGATGGCGATGTTCTTCACCCCGGCGCTCACCGCGCTGCTCGGCCACCGCGCCTGGTGGCCCGGCCACGCGGACACCCCGGGCCACGGCCACGGCCACGGTCACGGCGAGGGCCCGGCCCCGCTGGCCGGTGCCCACGGGATGCCGGAGCCGGCCGGCCGGCGCTGAGCCGACCGGGTCGGTGTGAACGGTGACCCGACCCGGCCCTGACCGGGTCGGTGCGAACAGGGCGGCGCCCCGCTACGG
>NZ_JBHVET010000633.1:0-5177 GCF_042802135.1 Kitasatospora sp. NPDC057512 | reverse complement strand
CCCCTGCTCCGGGGAGGGCGCGGCCCGTTCGCCGTGCCCGGCACCGACACCGGCCCCGGTCGATCGGGAGCCGCGACCGCTGCCACCAGCAGATTCCCGACCATTGGGCCACCACCCATTGGGGTGAATCAGGGGGTTTTCCGCTTCCCTCCCGGAACCACGCTGTGCAAAGCTTTCATTACCCTCGGTTTACCGAGTCTTGATGGTTCGCCCAGTGGCCCCCGGTGAGACGTCCCGCACCTCGCCCGAAGCCCCGGCGGGCCTGATGGTCAACGCCGGCCGGTGACACCCGCACTCCCCCGCCGCGCCCACGCCATCCCGCCACACCGTCGCGCCCACGACAGCCGATCCGCCCCGGAGCCCCACCCCGGATTCACCGCCGGACCTGACTGCGTTCGCTCCCCCGGACAGACGGGAAGACAATGACCCTCGACATCTCCAGCGCCCCCATCGCCTCCGACACCACCGACCACGCGCCGCCGGGCGCGGGCCTCCGCATCCGGTGGGCCCAGGACCTCTCCGCGTCCCTCGTGGTCTTCCTGATCGCCGTGCCGTTCTCCCTCGGCATCGCACTCGCCACCGGCGCCCCGCTCACCGCCGGTCTGGCCGCCGCGGCCGTGGGCGGCATCGTGGTCGGGCTGTTCGGCGGCACACCGCTCCAGGTCAGCGGCCCGTCGGCGGCACTGACGGTGATCACCGCCGGACTGATCGCCCAGTACGGCTGGCGGGCCACCTGCGCCATCACCGTCGCGGCCGGCCTGCTCCAACTCCTGCTCGGCGCACGCCGGGTGGCCCGGACGGCGCTCGCCGTCTCGCCCGCGATCGTGCACGGCATGCTGGCGGGGGTCGGGATCACCATCGCCCTCGCGCAGCTGCACGTCGTCCTCGGCGGCTCGCCGCAGAGCTCCGCGATCACCGACATCCTGGCCCTTCCCGGCCAGTTGGCCGGCCCGCACCCACCCGCGCTGCTGGCCGGCGCGGTGACCGTGGCCGTCCTGGTCGGCTGGCCCCGGCTCGGCCGACTGCCCGGCCGAGCGGGCGAGTTCGGTACCCGGCTGGCCAAGGTGCCCGGCCCGCTGGCCGGGGTCGCGCTGGCCACCGCCCTCGTGTTCGCCCTGGACCTGCGGCTCGCCCACATCGAGCTGCCCGCCTGGCGGCCGCAGGCGCTCCTGCCCGCACTGCCGCACGGCCCGGTCCTGGGGCTGCTCGCCGCCGTCCTCACCGTCACCGCCGTGGCCAGCGTGGAGTCGCTGCTGTCCGCCGTCGCGACCGACCGGATGTCCCGCCGCACCGGCGACCTCGACCGCGAACTGCGCGGGCAGGGCCTCGCCAACCTGGTGAGCGGACTGGTCGGCGGACTGCCGGTCGCCGGGGGCGCGGTTCGCAGCACCGCCAACGTGCGGGCCGGCGGCCGGACCAGGTGGGCCTCGGTGCTGCACGGCGTCTGGGTGCTGGCCGCCGCGCTGGCGCTGACCGGCGGACTGCGCCGGATCCCCCTGGCCGCGCTCGCCGCGCTGGTGCTGGTGGTCGGGCTGCAGATGGTGAGCTTCGCGCACATCCGCAGGGTGCACCGGCACCGCGAGTTCCCCGTCTACCTGATCACCGTGCTCGGTGTGGTGGCCGCCGGCGTGCTGTGGGGCGTCGCGATCGGCGCCGGCACCGCCGTCCTGCTCGCCCTCTACCGGCTGACCCGCGCCCACGTGGACGTGGAGGCCGGCCCCGGCGGCACGGTCACCGTCCGGACGCACGGCCCGCTCACCTTCACCGCCGTGCCCCGGCTCGGTCGGGCGCTGGCCGGCATCCCGGCCGGGGCCGAGGTCACCGTGGTCCACGACGGCTCGTTCCTGGACCACGCCGCGTACGAGACGCTGCACACCTGGCGGGCCGGGCACCAGGAGGCGGGCGGCCTGGTCTCGATGGTGACGCGCCGCCAGGACGACGAGGTGCTCGACCCGGACGGCACCGTGCGTACGGGCAGTTCACCGGGCCCGCACCGCTGCCGGGCCTGGACGCCCTGGGTCGGCCACCACTGCATCGAGCAGCAGGAGGACCCGCACGGCCGACTGCTGGACGGCGTCCGGGTGTTCCAGCTGCACACCGCCCCCCTGATCCGGCCCGAACTCGCCCGGCTGGCGCGCGAGGGGCAGACGCCCTCCCAGCTCTTCCTGACCTGCGCGGACTCCCGGATGGTCACCAGCATGATCACCAACAGCGGTCCGGGGGACCTGTTCACCGTGCGGAACGTGGGCAACCTGGTGCCGGCCCCGCACGAACCCGGCGCGGCGGACGACTCGGTGGCCGCCGCCGTGCAGTACGCGGTCGAGGTGCTGGAGGTGCGCTCGATCACGGTCTGCGGCCACTCCGGCTGCGGCGCCATGCAGGCCCTGCTGGACGGCGTGCACGAACGCCCCGGGCCGCCCACCCCGCTGGCCCGCTGGCTGCGCAACGGCCGTGGCTCGCTGGACCGGCTCCGACGGGTCCCGGCGGAGTTCGCCGCCCGGCCCGCGGTGGACGTCGTGGAGCAGCTCTGCATCACCAACGTGGTCCAACAGTTGGACCAGTTGCTGGCGAACCCGGCGGTGGAGCGCCGGGTCGAGGAGGGCACCCTGCGGCTGGTCGGGATGTACTTCGACCTCGCGACGGCCCAGGCCTACGTCCTCGACCGGGCCGCCGGGACGTTCAGCCCGGTCGAGGCCCGCGCGGGGAAGGACACGAACGGAATCGAACACCACACCGAGGCCCCCATCGGAACCGGCCCCGATGTCCGGCCGAACGCAGCATCGGCCGAACGGGTGAGGGAGGATGATCGGGTTCCGGCCGAGGGCGACGAGGAGGGGCCCCGGCTGGCCGCCTGAGAGCCGGGTCCGTGTCCCCGCCGGGCGGGCCGGGGCACGGGCCCACCCACCCCCGAACGGTCGTCCGGTCCTCCGCGGCGGACCGGGCGCGAGGCCGGCCGGTCGCCGGTCGGCCGCCGCCCGGGCGTCGGTCAAAGGTCTACACCAATTCCCAGGAGCCTCTTGTCAACTGCCCCGTTCGCCTGGTGAGCTGTGCGCTGGGACACACGGGACAATCCCCACGCACGGGATCGCCCCCGATCATGACTCGATGAGGAGTGCGCGTTGAGCAACGAGAGCCTGGCCAACCTGCTCAAGGAGGAGCGGCGCTTCGCCCCTCCGGCAGAGCTCGCCGCCGCCGCCAACGTCACCGTGGCCGCGTACGCGCAGGCCTCCGAGGACCGTCTGGGCTTCTGGGCCGAGCAGGCCCGTCGCCTCACCTGGGCCGTCGAGCCGACCGAGACCCTCGACTGGTCCAACCCTCCCTTCGCCAAGTGGTTCGCCGACGGCAAGCTCAATGTCGCGTACAACTGCGTCGACCGCCACGTGGAGAACGGCCTGGGCGACCGGGTCGCCATCCACTTCGAGGGCGAGCCCGGCGACGGCCGTTCGATCACCTACGCCCAGCTCAAGGACGAGGTCTCGCAGGCCGCCAACGCGCTGCTGGAGCTCGGCGTCCGCAAGGGCGACCGGGTCGCCGTCTACCTGCCGATGATCGCCGAGGCGGTCGTCGCGATGCTCGCCTGCGCCCGGATCGGCGCCACCCACTCGGTGGTCTTCGGCGGCTTCTCCTCCGACGCCGTCGCCTCCCGCATCCAGGACGCCCAGGCCAAGCTCGTCATCACCGCCGACGGCGGCTACCGGCGCGGCAAGCCCTCCGCCCTCAAGCCGGCCATCGACGAGGCCCTCACCAAGGCCGACGGCGTCGAGCACGTCCTGGTGGTCCGCCGCACCGGCCAGGACATCCCGTGGACCGAGGGCCGCGACGTCTGGTGGCACGAGATCACCGCGCGCCAGTCCACCGAGCACACCCCCGAGGCGCACGACGCCGAGCACCCGCTGTTCATCCTCTACACCTCGGGCACCACCGGTAAGCCCAAGGGCATCCTGCACACCTCGGGCGGCTACCTCACCCAGGCCAGCTACACCCACCACGCGGTCTTCGACCTCAAGCCGGAGACCGACGTCTACTGGTGCACCGCCGACATCGGCTGGGTCACCGGCCACTCGTACATCGTCTACGGCCCGCTCTCCAACGGCGCCACCCAGGTCATCTACGAGGGCACCCCGGACACCCCGCACCAGGGCCGGTTCTGGGAGATCGTCCAGAAGTACGGCGTGACCATCCTCTACACCGCGCCGACCGCGATCCGCACCTTCATGAAGTGGGGCGACGACATCCCCGCGAAGTTCGACCTGTCCTCGCTGCGGGTGCTGGGCAGCGTCGGCGAGCCGATCAACCCCGAGGCCTGGATCTGGTACCGCGAGCACATCGGGGGCGGCAGGTGTCCGATCGTGGACACCTGGTGGCAGACCGAGACCGGCGCCATCATGATCAGCCCGCTGCCGGGCGTCACCGAGACCAAGCCGGGCTCGGCCCAGCGCGCCCTGCCGGGCATCGCGGCCACCGTGGTGGACGACAACGCCGTCGAGGTGCCGAACGGCTCCGGCGGCTACCTGGTGCTCACCGAGCCGTGGCCGTCCATGCTCCGCACCATCTGGGGCGACGACCAGCGCTACATCGACACCTACTGGTCGCGCTTCGAGGGCCGCTACTTCGCCGGTGACGGCGCCAAGAAGGACGAGGACGGGGACATCTGGCTGCTCGGCCGGGTGGACGACGTCATGCTCGTCTCGGGCCACAACATCTCCACCACCGAGGTCGAGTCGGCCCTGGTCGGCCACCCGTCCGTGGCCGAGTCCGCCGTGGTCGGCGCGACCGACGCCACCACCGGCCAGGCCATCGTCGCCTTCGTGATCCTGCGCGGCGGCGCCACCGAGAGCCCCGAGCTGGTCGAGGAGCTGCGGGCCCACGTCGGCCGCACGCTCGGCCCGATCGCCAAGCCGAAGCAGATCAAGGTGGTCGGCGAGCTGCCGAAGACCCGCTCCGGCAAGATCATGCGCCGCCTGCTGCGCGACATCGCCGAGGGCCGCGAGGTCGGTGACACCACCACCCTGGCCGACAGCACGGTGATGAGCCAGATCCAGGCCCAGCTGCCGTCCTCGGACAACGGCAACGGCTGAGCCCGCCGGGGCAGCGGCAGCTGACCCACCGGGTCCGCGACGGCTGACCCACTGAGACAACGGCTTGAGACAACGGCTGTGCCCCGGACGGTGATCACC
>NZ_JBHVET010000632.1:0-5201 GCF_042802135.1 Kitasatospora sp. NPDC057512 | reverse complement strand
GTTCGGGCCGGAGGGCGGGCGGACGGGCGCGACCGCCCCCGCGCGCGTGCCTCAGATCGCGAGCGGGTCCGCGCACACCGCCAGGTCGCGGACCGTCGCCGCGAAGCGCGGCGCCGCCGTGCCGGGGCCGAGGACGTCACGGGCCGCCGTCAGCAGCGCGTTGCGCAGCCGCCCGTGCGCGGCGAGGTAGCCGAGCTGGGTGAGCGCCGCCGACTGCAGCGCCCGCGCCCGCCGCTCCACCGGCGCCGGGACGGCCGACGGGATCGCGCAGGCGCAGACCACCGGGTCCAGCAGCAGCACGGCCCGCGCGTAGTCCGGCACCGCGCCCCTGCCGCCCCCGCCCCCGCCGTCGTAGGCGCGCTGCGCCGCGTCCACCGCCCGCCGCGCGCCGTCCTGTTCGGAGCCGTCCCATACCGTGGCGTCCCAGTGCGCGCCGTCCCGATGGGCGCCGCCCGGTGCCGCGAGTTCCGCCCGGGCGGTGGCGGCCGGCCGGGCGGCGCCCAGGGCGGTGCCGGTCAGGCGCGCCCACACCTCGCGCACCGTGCGGGAGGGGGTGTCCAGGTGGCCGGGGGTGGCGAGCAGCGGGGCGGCGGCGCCCGGGTCGGGCGGGGCGCCGGCGGCGGCGCGGTGGGCGGCCAGCCACGCGGACACGTACGGGGCGCCCCACACCGGGTGCCCGTAGGCGCCGAGCCCGACCTCGGCCGGGGTACCGAAGGCGGCGGCGGTGGCGTCCAGCAGCTCGGCGCGCACCGGGCCGGGGGCGCCGAGCAGTCCGGCGCCGGCCAGGTAGACGGCCCGGTGCGCGGGCAGGTAGAGGTTCAGTTCGGCGGGGGAGGCGTGCCCGCCCGCGGGCCGCAGGACCATCCGCACCCCGGCGGCCTCGACCGCGTACAGGCCCTCCTGCCAGGGGATCCCGGTCCAGGCGGGCCACCGGGCCCGGGCGGTCGGGGCGGACAGCGGGCCGCCGACGGTGTCGGTGGGGGAGAGGAAGTCCGGCCGGCCGGTGGAGACGGTGCGGCCGAGGTCGGAGCCGGCCAGGGCGAGCGGGCCGATGCCGAGCCGGGTGCCGTAGGCGTAGTCGACCAGCCGGGCCTGCCGGGCGCCCTCGGTGACCTGGCGCAGCACCGCGTCGGCGAGGAACCCGTCGGGCGCGTACACCGCGAGGTCGGCGGGCGGTCCGGCGGGCGGTGCGGCGCGGGATCCGGTGAACAGCCCGCGCACGCCGCCGAAGTGGTCCACCCCGCTCTGGGTGTGGACCACGGCCCGCACCGGGCGCGTGTCCCCGGTGGTGGAGCGGTACAGGGCCAGGGCGGCGCGGGCCGTCTCGTACGAGCCGAGCGGGTCGATCACCAGCAGGGCGCGGGGGCCGGTGACGACGGTCAGGTTGGCGAGGTCGAAGCCGCGCACCTGGTAGAGGCCGTCGGCGACCCGGAACAGGCCCGAGGGCAGGGCGAGCCGGCCCTGGCGGCGCAGCGGCGCCGCCACCGGGGAGCCGCCGCCGGCGGGGGCGTCGCCGGTGTGGAAGTCGAAGGCGCGGAAGTGCCAGACCGCCTCCTCGCCGTCCAGGGACGGCAGGGCCCGGTAGGGCGGGGCGGCGAGCAGTCCGCGCTGGGCGTTCTCGAAGTCGGCCGGGGCGTCGGGGAGTTCCTTGGCGCCGGCCAGGTTCCGCTGCGTGACGAACGCGGTCGGCTCCATGGGCACGAAGGTGTCGGCCACGGGCTTGCCCTCCTCAAAGGCGTGACGGTCTCCGCGCGCTGCCCCGCGCGCGGAGACCGCCGACACTAGGGGTGACGGGCCGTGTACACAACGGCAGGGGTGTGTGGAATGCGTGCGGGGCCGGGGTCGGGCCCGGGATGCGGGGGTCCATCACCCGATCGGGTGGCCGCGCGGCTGCTTCCGGTGCGGGCGGCGGGCGCGTGGGTAGCGTCGGGCCATGATCGTGGACTCGTCAACCATCCTGATGTGTCGACGATTTGACTTATTGTCACATCAGTTAAGAGGCATCGTCGCATGGCAGAGAAGCGCCTGAAGTCCTGGGGCAACAACCGCTCCGGCCAGCTCGGGGACGGCACCTGGGCCGACCTCCGCACCACGGCCACCACCGTCCTCGGGCTCACCAGCACCGAGGTGGTGAAGATCGCCGCCGGTGGGGCCGGGGCGAGCCTCGGGTACGGGCTGGCCCTGCTGACGGACCGTACGGTGCAGTCCTGGGGCGTCAACGGCTCCGGCCAGCTCGGCGACGGCACCGTGTTCAGCCACAACGCCCCCGGCCGGGTGGTCGACATCTCCGACGTCACCGACATCGCGGCCGGCGGCGCGCACAGCCTCGCCCTGCTCGCCGACGGCACCGTGGTGGCCTGGGGGCAGAACACCCACGGCCAGCTCGGCAACGGGACGAACTCCGACAGCAGCGTCCCGGTCCGGGTCGAGGGCCTGCACAAGGTCGTCGCCATCGCCGCCGGCCTCCACCACAGCCTGGCGCTGCGCGAGGACGGCACCGTGTGGGCCTGGGGCTACAACAGCAACGGCCAGCTGGGCGACGGGACTTCGGCGAGCCGCGGCCTCCCGGCGCCGGTCACCGGCCTGACCGGCGTGAGTCGGATCGCCGCCGGGGCCGGCCACAACCTCGTCCTGGTCGGCAAACCGGGCGCCGGCGCCTCGGTGAAGGCCTGGGGCTACAACGCCACCGGCCAGCTCGGCGACAACACCACCATCAACCGCTTCACCCCGGTCGCCACCCGGCCGACCTGGTCGGGCGGCGTCTCGCAGATCGCGGCCGGCTGCAACCACAGCATGGCCGTGGTCGACGACGACAGCCGTCTCAAGGCCTGGGGCCAGAACACCGCCGGCCAACTCGGCGACGGCACCACCGTCTTCCGCGTCCTGCCCGTCACCGTCCCCGGCCTGACGGGCGTCCGGCTGGTGGCCGCCGGCCGGGAGCACACCGTGGCGCTGTCGGGCACCAGCACCGTGCACTCCTGGGGCAGCAACGGCTCCGGCCAGCTCGGCGACGGCACCACCACCGACAGCTGCACCCCGGTGCCCACCCTCACCGCGCTCACCGGCATCGACAAGATCGCCGCACCGGTGGGCGGCGACTTCAGCCTCGCCAACTGAGGCCCCGGGCGGGCGCCGTAGCGGGAGCCGCGCTCCGGGCCGTGTGCTCCGGGGCTGCGCGCCCCGCTCAGAGCGGGATGACGTTGACGGCCTGCGGCCCCTTGGGCCCCTGCTCGACCTGGTACTCCACCCGCTCGCCCTCCTCCAGGGTCCGGAACCCGCCCCCGATGATGCTCGAGTAGTGGACGAAGAGGTCCGGGCCGGGGATGTCCGGCACGATGAAGCCGAACCCCTTCTCGGAGTTGAACCACTTCACGGTGCCGAAGTTGACCAGGGCCCGGCGGCCCTGCGCCGCCACCGGCCCGGGCGCGGCCGGGTCCGCGGTCGCCTGTGCCGGGGCCGCCTGTGCCGGGGTCGCCTGCGCCGGGGCCGCCTGAGCGAGGGCCGCCTGCGATGGGGCCGCCTGGGCGGGGGCGCAGACCGCGAGCAGGGCCGCGAGGGCCAGGAGCGGCACGCACACCACGGCCGTCACGCGGCCGCGTACAAGGGAGAGAGGGGACATCGCACACTTCCTGACGGGGCGTAGTCGATCGCCCACTCACAGTGCGGGTGGGGGCCGCGTTCCCGCAACTCCCCGGAGCGGGAAGTCGGCCCGGCCGACTTCCCGCGTCGCGGCGCCACGACGGGAACCTCAGCAGCCCCGGCCGCCCCTCCTGCCACAATGCGCGGTGAGCACTCCGTAGCAGCCACCATGCAGACAGTGAGGTCATCATGTCGAAGGTCAAACTGAGCACCAACCACGGCGACATCGTCCTGCGCCTCGACGCGGAGAAGGCCCCGGCGACGGTGGAGAACTTCCTCCAGTACGTCAGGGACGGCTTCTACGACGGGACGGTCTTCCACCGGGTCATCAACGGCTTCATGGTCCAGGGCGGCGGACTGGAGCCCGGCATGAAGCAGAAGAAGACCCGCGCGCCCATCCGGAACGAGGCCGACAACGGCCTGAAGAACGTCAGGTACTCGGTGGCGATGGCCCGCACGGGGGACCCGCACTCCGCCACCGCCCAGTTCTTCGTCAACGTCGCCGACAACGACTTCCTCGACCACAGCGGCAAGAACCCCCAGGGCTGGGGCTACGCCGTCTTCGGCGAGGTGGTCGAGGGCCAGGACGTCGTGGACGCCATCAAGGGTGTCGCCACGGGCTCCAAGGGAGGCCACCAGGACGTCCCCAAGGAGGACGTCGTCCTCGTGAAGGCCGAGGTCGTCGAGTAGGGCGCGGGAGCAGGCGGGAGTGGGACGTCGGCCCGGCCGACGTCCCGCTCCACGCGTTTTCGTGGGCCGGCCCGCGTACCGCGGCCGGGCCGACGTGTGGCCACCGGGGGTGCCCGAACACCCTGCGCGTCGACAAACGATGAACCGCGCATGCCGGATCGTTCACCGCGCCGTCCATCGTTCGTCGACCGGCCGGGCGGATCGTTCACCACGGCGCGGAACACGGTCCGCGCACCCCGCCCACGACCCACGGAATCGAGGGAGACCATGCGCATCTCCGTACGGACCGCCGCACTGGCCGCGGTGACCGCCATCGGGCTCGGCACCATCGCCACCGGCACCGCCCAGGCCGCCCCGGCCCCCGCCCAGGCCGCCCTCTCGGCCGCCCGCAGCACCACGGTCCACCTGCACAACGGCACCGGCTGCACGCTCAACCGGACCGACTACTCGCTGTCCCACGGCATCTGGACCCAGGGCCAGGAGCCGCCGCAGTGGCTGGGCAACACCTGGGACGCCGTCTTCCAGTCGGAGAGCAACGGCTTCATGACCGGCACCGAGGGCTCGGTGACGTTCCAGGCGTCCGACTGCGAGGAGGGCTGGCGCAACGGCGCGACCGTCAGGCTGCACTGGAACAACCCCTACGCCGGCTCCAACGGCTACGACGACAACGGCACCACCCAGGGCATGTTCCGCACCACCCGCGACGGCGGCGCCGGCAACAACGCCGACGTCTACTGGGGCGCCTGGAAGGCCTGACCCGGCCCCGGGCACCGCCGGGCGGCTCAGGACCGACCCCCTTTCCGCACGTGCCGGATGAACGGTGCCCCGCGACCGGGTGCCGAACGGCCCGAACGGCCCGGACAGCCCGGGCC
>NZ_JBHVET010000631.1:0-5204 GCF_042802135.1 Kitasatospora sp. NPDC057512 | reverse complement strand
GTTCCCGTACTGAAGGGAGCGACGGCGCGGCCGTTTCGCGGTGCGGGCGCCGCTCTCCGGGAGGGACCTCCCACCGAAAGCGGTCGGGAGCGGGCAGAATGCGGACCGGACCTGTCAGGGAGTGACGGGCGGCGAGGGAAGGTGTGAGGGATGTCGGAGGCCAGCAACCCGGTGCCGGCCGGTGGGGGAGCGGCCGGTCGGGCCGCCCGGGCGGCGCAGCGGAGGGCGCTCGCGTCCAGGTACGCGCTGCTGCCCCTGCGGCTCTTCCTCGGCGTCACGTTCGTCTACGCCGCCCTCGACAAGCTCTCCGACGCCCACTTCCTGGCCGGCGCGGGCGACCCGGCCTCCTTCGTCTCGCAGACCCAGGCCGCCAAGGCGGGCGGCAGCCCGATCTCCTTCCTGCTCGGCCCCGCCCTCGACCACCCGACCCTGTTCGCGCTCGCCATCGCCTTCGGCGAGCTGGCGGTGGGCCTCGGCACCCTGGTCGGCCTCTGGGGCCGGGCCGCCGCGCTCGGCGGCGCCCTGCTCAACCTCAGCCTGTGGCTGACCGTCAGCTGGAGCGTCTCGCCGTACTACCTCGGCAACGACCTGGCCTACCTGATGGCCTGGACCCCGCTGCTGCTGGCCGGTACGCCGTACCTGTCGGTGGACGGCTACCTGGCCCGCCGGGCCGGGCGGGACCGCGAGCGCGGGCTGGGCGAGGACCACGTCAGGCGCCGGTCCCTGGTGGACGGCGGGATCGCGGCCGTCGCGATCGGCGGGGCCGGGCTGCTCACCGGCTCGCTGACCCGCACCTTCGGCCGGGACCGGACGGCCGCGTCCAAGCAGTCGGCGGCACCGGTCTCCGGCGCCCCGGTCTCCGGTGCCCCGGCCGCCACCGCCCCGGCCCCCGCGGTGCCCGCCGCGAGCGTGCCGGTCGGCGGCTCGGCCCAGGTCAAGGACCCGGCCACCGGGGACGCCGTCTACATCGTCCAGCCCAAGGCCGGCCAGTACTGCGCCTTCTCCGCCGTGTGCACCCACGCGGGCTGCGCCGTGGACGCGCCGAAGAACGGTCAGCTGTACTGCCCCTGCCACGGCTCCCGGTTCGACGCCGCGACCGGCGCGGTGGTCAACGGGCCGGCGGTCAAGCCGCTGCCCAGGTACGCCGTCAGCAAGGACGGGGACCAGCTGACCCTGGGCCCCCAGCAGAGCTGAGGGCCCAGGGCGTGTCGGGCGGTGCGGGTCACTCCTCGCGATCGGGCCGGCCGCGCCGGGCCACCGCCGCGACCGCGCCGGCCAGGCCGCCGACGCCGAGCACGATGAAGGTGACCGGGATGACGATCCGCCCGTTCACCGACTGGTCGTTGAGCGCCGCGACCAGGTAGAGCACGGCGATCACCGTGAACAGCGCGCCCGCGATCAGCGAGAACAGGTCGAGCCGGTGCTTCCTCACTGCTGGACCACCTTGATGTTGCCGAGCCCGATTCCGAGTTCGAGATTGAGGGTCCCCTTGGCCGGCTGCCCGTTGGCAGGGCCGATCAGGTAGGTGTGCCGCCCGCTGCCGTCGGTCCGGTCGCCGGGGACGGTGACGTTGCCGAGGCCGATCCGGGTCACCAGGTTCACCGTCACGTCGTCCGGCACGGTGACGGTCATGTCGCCGACGCCGAGGTCGACCTTGGTGGTGAGGGCGGCGCCGGCCGGGTCGAGTCCGGCCAGGTCCAGCCTGATCTCCCCGGCGCCCAGGTTGTACCGGTCGTGCAGGTCGGCCGCCGAGGCGACGGTCCAGGCGCGGTCGCCCACCGCGTCGCGCACGGAGTCCGGCGAGTGGCCGACGAAGGCCAGCGCCAGGGTGAGCAGCAGACCGGTCACCGCCAGCCGGCGGGCCCGGCCGAACTTCGCGCCGACCAGCAGCGTCAGGCCCACCACCAGCAGCGCGGTGGCCAGCACCGTCGCGCTCAGCACGGTGGGGGTGTGGCCGCGGTCGGCGGAGGAGGACCAGACCGCGGCGGCGGCGCCGACCGCCAGCAGGAAGCCGAAGAAGCCGAGCGCCGAGCGTTCCCGGGGGCGCCGTACGGCGGCGGCCTCGGGGCGGCGCTTCGCGCCCTCCTTGCGCAGCGGGTCGCCCTCCGGCAGGTCGGCGCGCTGCCACCAGGGCTGGGCCGGGGTGCCGGCCGGCGGCACCGGGGTGCCGTAGGGCGGGGTCGGCGTGCCGTACGGCGGGGTCGAGGCGGCCGGGGCGGTGGCCCCGTACGGGTTGCGCTCCGGGTGGCGCGGGTCCCACAGGTAGCCGCCGTCCCCGGGGGCCGGGCCGTCGGCGGGGGCCTTCCCGGCGGCCCGGGCGGACCCGTCCTGCTCCGGCCGCGGCCAGCGGTACGCCCCGGCACCGTCCGCGGCCGTGGCGCCGGTGCCCTCGGACTCGGGGAAGTGGCGGTCGTACGGGCCGCCGTGCCGGTGCTCGCGCCCCCGGCCCCGACGGCGGTCCGGGTCGTAGCGCACCGCCAGGAAGACCAGGGCGGCGAGCAGCAGCAGCGGGAACAGCTGGCCCCCGTCGCCCATCGAGGAGAAGAACACCCCGGTGCCGATCACGGTCAGCAGCACCGCGCCGACCGACTGGCCGTCCACCCGCCCGGTGAGCACCCGCTGGAGCTCGGTGCGCCCGCCGCGGCCCTTGGCCCCGTCGTCGGTCGGGACGATCAGCCAGGCCAGGCCGTACAGGAACAGCCCGAGGCCGCCGGAGAGGCAGAGCACCACCGTGACGACCCGGAAGACCACCGGGTCGATGTCCAGGTGCCGGCCCAGGCCGCCGCAGACGCCGGCCACCACGCGGTGGTGCTCGGTCCTGGTCAGTGGCGGGCGGTCCGGTTCCGGCGGGGCGGCGGGCCCGGCCTCCTCGATGCGGGGGTCCTCGGTCATGGGCACCATCCTTCCGGCAGAGGACCGCCCGGCCCAACCGGGTCGAGCCCTGCCCGTACCCTGACTTGTCCCTGATACGGGATGGGGACACACCCTGATGCGCCCGCGGGTGCCCGCGTGGAACCATCGGTGGCGTGGCAGCCCCCGGTACCGATCCCCGATCCATCGCCCCCGACACCGCGTCGTCGGCCGGCGCCGACCCGAGCGCGCCCGACGACGGGCGGCCGCCCTACCGCCGGCTCTACCGCAGCCCGCAGGGACGGATGCTGGGCGGCGTCGCGAACGGCCTGGCGGTGCACCTCGGGCTGCCGGTGCGGTGGGTGCGGATCGCCTTCGTCGTGCTGTTCTTCGCGCAGGGGATCGGCGCACTGTTGTACGCCGCGTTCTGGTTCGTGGTGCCGATCGGCATCGGCGAGCCCTCGCAGCGCGCCGGCGCCCAGTGGGTGTACTTCAACGGGGCGTTCGTCCCGGCCGCGCCGGGGGAGCAGGGCGGCCTGCTGAGCAAGGCCGGCCAGGCCGGCGGCTGGGTGGGCCGGATGCGCCGGCTGCTCCAGCTCACCCTGCAGGGCGAGCCGGTGGGCGCCCCGGCGGAGGGGGAGGAGGCCGCGTCGGCCGGCCAGGCCGGCCAGGCCGGGCAGGGCGGCCTCGGCCAGCTCGCCGCCCTGGTGATGACAGTGGTCGGCGTGATCGCCCTGCTCAACGTGCTCGGCTGGCAGACCGCCAAGCCGTACACCTGGCCGCTGCTGGCGATCGGCGTCGGTGTGGCGCTGGTCTGGCGGCAGGCCGACGACTCGCGCTGGCAGCGCTGGTTCGGCATCGAGGAGGGCGAGAAGCGGCGCGGCGCCTACACCCGGGTCGGCGCGGGCGTGCTGCTCGCGGTCGCGGGCACCATCGCGCTGCTCGCCATGCAGGGCAGCGGCTCCACGCTCAGCTCGGTGATCGAGGCCTCGCTCGCGGTGCTGGCCGGCGTGCTGGTGCTGCTCGGCCCGTACGGCCTGCGGCTCTGGCAGGACCTCGGGGCCGAGCGCACCGCCCGCATCCGCGCCCAGGAGCGCGCCGAGATCGCCGCGCACATCCACGACTCCGTGCTGCACACCCTGACCCTGATCCAGCGCCGGGCCGAGGACCCCAAGGAGGTGCTGCGGCTGGCCCGCTCGCAGGAGCGCGAGCTGCGGCTGTGGCTGTACCGCCCGGAGGCCGCCGCCGAGGCCGCGCCGGACACCATGGCGGAGAGCCTGCGGGCCGCCGTCGCCGAGGTCGAGGACCGGCACGGCGTCCCGGTCGAGCTGGTGATCGTCGGCGACTGCCCGATGGACGAGCGGATCGCGGCCCAGATGCAGGCCGCGAGGGAGGCGACCGTCAACGCGGCCAAGTACGGTGGCGGGGGACCGGTCCAGGTCTACGCCGAGGTCGAGGGGAGGACGGTGTCGGTGTTCGTCCGCGACCACGGCCCCGGCTTCGACCCCGACACGGTGCCCGAGGACCGGATGGGCGTACGGGAGTCGATCGTCGGCCGGATGAAGCGCAACGGCGGCACCGCACGGGTGCGGCCGGCGGCGGGCGGCGGCACCGAGGTCGAGCTGGAGATGGAGAGAACGAATGACTGAGGCAGCTCCGGAGCGCACGGCCCGGGTCGTGCTGGTGGACGACCACCGGATGTTCCGGACGGGGGTCAGGGCCGAGATCGGCCGCACCGAGGTGACCGGGATCGACGTGGTCGGCGAGGCCGACGACGTGGACTCGGCGGTCCGCGTGGTCGCCGAGACCAGGCCGGACGTGGTGCTGCTCGACGTCCACCTGCCGGGCGGCGGCGGCGTCGAGGTGCTGCGCCGCTCCGTCGGGGTGATGGGCGAGCAGGGAGGGGTGAAGTTCCTGGCGCTGTCGGTGTCGGACGCCGCCGAGGACGTCATCGGCGTCATCCGCGGCGGCGCGCGCGGCTACGTCACCAAGACGATCACCGGCACCGACCTGGTGAACGCGATCTTCCGGATCGCCGACGGCGACGCGGTGTTCTCGCCCCGGCTGGCCGGCTTCGTGCTGGACGCCTTCGCCGCCACCGACACCCCGCCGGTGGACGAGGACCTGGACCGGCTCACCCAGCGCGAGCGCGAGGTCCTGCGGCTGATCGCCCGCGGCTACGCCTACAAGGAGATCGCCAAGCAGCTCTTCATCTCGGTGAAGACGGTCGAGAGCCACGTCTCCGCCGTCCTGCGCAAGCTCCAGCTCAGCAACCGCCACGAGCTGACCCGCTGGGCCACCGCCCGCCGCCTGGTCTGAGGCGCCCCGGCGTCCCGGGCCGCCGCCGTCGAGCC
>NZ_JBHVET010000630.1:0-5205 GCF_042802135.1 Kitasatospora sp. NPDC057512 | reverse complement strand
GACCAGACGGTCACCGGGGCTCCTCCGTGTCCGGGCCCCGCGTTACGCGGGCACCGAGGCCACGCCCGGGGCGAGGAAGGCCTTGCCGTTCACCCGCTCCGAGACGCCCTCACGGTCCAGGTACGGGGTGATCCCGCCCAGGTGGAAGGGCCAGCCGGCACCGGTGATCATGCAGAGGTCGATGTCCTGCGCCTCGGCGACGACACCCTCCTCCAGCATCAGGCCGATCTCCTGCGCCACGGCCTCCAGGGCGCGGGCGCGGACCTGCTCCGCGGTGAGCACCGAGTCGCCGAAGGTCAGCAGCTCCAGCACCTCGGGGTCGAGGACCTGCTGGCCGTCCGTCCAGGTGTAGAAGCCGCGCTTGCCGGCCTTGACCACCTTGGCGAGGTTCTCGGAGACGGTGAACCGCTCCGGGAAGGCGCCGTGCAGGGTCTCCGAGACGTGCAGGGCGATGGCCGGGCCGACCAGCTCCAGCAGCACGATCGGGGACATCGGCAGGCCGAGCGGCTCGACGGCCTTCTCGACGTCGGCGATCGGGGTGCCCTCGTCGATGATGCCCTGGATCTCGCCCATGAAGCGGGTCAGGATCCGGTTCACCACGAACGCCGGGCGGTCCTTGCACAGCACCGAGGTCTTCTTCAGCTTCTTGGACACCGCGAAGGCGGTGGCCAGCGAGGCGTCGTCCGTCGAGTCGCCGCGGACGATCTCCAGCAGCGGCAGGATCGCGACCGGGTTGAAGAAGTGGAAGCCGACGACCCGCTCGGGGTGCTTCAGCTTCGAGGCCATCTCGGTGACCGACAGCGAGGAGGTGTTGGTCGCCAGCACACAGGTCGGCGAGACCACGTTCTCCAGGTCCGCGAAGACGGCCTGCTTGACGCCCATCTCCTCGAACACGGCCTCGATGACGAAGTCCGCGTCGCCGAAGGCGGCGGCCTTGTCCAGCGAGCCGGAGACCAGGCCCTTGAGGCGGTTGGCCTTGTCCTTGCCGATCCGGCCCTTGCCGAGAAGCTTGTCGATCTCGGCGTGGACGTAGCCGACGCCCTTGTCCACGCGCTCCTGGTCGATGTCGGTGAGGACCACCGGCACCTCCAGACGGCGGGCGAACAGCAGCGCCAGCTGCGAGGCCATCAGACCGGCGCCGACGACGCCGACCTTGGTGACCGGGCGGGCCAGCGACTTGTCCGGCGCGCCGACCGGGCGCTTGGCCCGGCGCTGCACCAGGTTGAAGGCGTAGATGCCGCTGCGCAGCTCGCCGCTCATGATGAGGTCGGCCAGGGCCGCGTCCTCGGCGTCGAAGCCGACCTGGAGGCTGGCCTTGTCCGCGAGGTCGAAGTCCTTGGCGGCGGCGATGATGTCCAGCGCCTTGTAGGCGGCCGGAGCGGCGCCGTGCACCTTGGCGTCGGCGACCATGCGGCCCCAGAGGACGGCGTCGTCCCAGGCCTTGCCGCGGTCGATCGCCTCGCGCTCGACGACGACGTCGCCCTTGACGACCTTGGCGGCCCAGAGCAGCGACTGCTCCAGGAAGTCGGCCGGCTCGAAGATCGCGTCGGCGATCCCCAGCTCGAACACGTCCTTGCCCTTGAGCTGCTTGTTCTGGTTCATCGAGTTCTCGACGATGACCTTGACGGCCTTACCGGCACCCACCAGGTTCGGCAGGATGGTGCAGCCGCCCCAGCCGGGGACGAGACCGAGGAAGACCTCGGGCAGCGAGAAGGCCGGGACGCCCGCCGACACCGTGCGGTAGTCGCAGTGCAGGCCGACCTCGACGCCGCCGCCCATCGCCGCGCCGTTGTAGAAGGCGAAGGTGGGGACGGGCAGCGTGGCGATCCGCTGGAAGACGTCGTGGCCGCCCTTGCCGATGGCCAGCGCGTCCGCGTGCTCCTTGAGCAGCTCGACGCCCTTGAGGTCGGCGCCGACCGCGAAGATGAACGGCTTGCCGGTGATCGCGGCACCGACGATCGTGCCCTCGGCGGCCTCGGCCGCGACCTGGTCCAGCGCCTCGTTCAGCTTGAGCAGCGAGCCCGGGCCGAAGGTGGTCGGCTTGGTGTGGTCGAAGCCGTTGTCCAGGGTGATCAGGGCCAGCCGGCCGGCCTGCAGCGGCAGGTCGAGGTGGCGGACGTGCGCGGTCGTGACGACCTCGCCCGGGAAGAGCTCGGCGCCGCGGGTCAGCAGCTCAGTCGTGTTGGCCATGATCACTTACCACCCTCGACCTGAGACGACTTTTCCGCTCCGCTCCAATGCGGGTTCTCCCAGATGATGGTGCCGCCCATGCCGAAGCCGATGCACATCGTGGTGAGGCCGTAGCGGACCTCCGGGCGCTGCTCGAAGCGGCGGGCCAGCTGGTTCATCAGGCGCACGCCGGAGGAGGCCAGCGGGTGGCCGAAGGCGATCGCACCGCCGTACGGGTTGACCCGCTCGTCGTCGTCCGCGATGCCGTAGTGGTCCAGGAAGGACAGGACCTGGACGGCGAAGGCCTCGTTGATCTCGAAGGCCTGGATGTCGTCGATGGTCAGACCGGCCTTGGCCAGCGCCTTCTCGGTGGCCGGCACCGGGCCGATGCCCATGACCTCGGGCTCGACACCCGCGAAGGCGAAGGAGACCAGGCGCATCTTGACCGGGAGGCCGAGCTCCTCGGCGACGTCCTCGGCGGCCAGCAGCGAGGCGGTGGCGCCGTCGTTCAGACCGGCCGAGTTGCCCGCGGTGATGTTGCCGTGCGGGCGGAACGGGGTCTTGAGGCCGGCCAGCGACTCCATCGTGGTGCCCGGGCGCAGCGGCTCGTCCACGGTGGCCAGGCCCCAGCCGGTCTCGCCGACCTCGGGGTTGGTGTTGCGGATCGAGATCGGCACCAGGTCGGGCTGGATGTCGCCGTTGGCGTACGCCTTGGCGGCCTTCTCCTGGGAGCGCACGGCGTAGGCGTCGCAGCGCTCCTTGGTCAGGTGCGGGAACCGGTCGTGCAGGTTCTCCGCGGTCATGCCCATGAACAGGGCGGACTCGTCGACCAGCTTCTCGGAGACGAAGCGGGGGTTCGGGTCGACGCCCTCGCCCATCGGGTGGCGGCCCATGTGCTCGACACCGCCGGCCACGACCACGTCGTACGCGCCGAAGGCGATGCCGCCGGCGGTGGTGGTCACGGCGGTCAGCGCGCCGGCGCACATGCGGTCGATCGCGTAGCCGGGGACGGACTTCGGCAGGCCGGACAGCAGGGCGGCGGTGCGCCCGATGGTCAGACCCTGGTCGCCGATCTGCGTGGTGGCCGCGACGGCGACCTCGTCGATGCGCTCGACGGGCAGGTTCGGGTTGCGGCGCACGAGCTCCCGGATGCACTTGACGACGAGGTCGTCGGCGCGGGTCTCGTGGTAGATGCCCTTCGGGCCTGCCTTGCCGAACGGGGTGCGGACGCCATCGACGAAGACGACGTCCCTCGCGGTACGAGGCACGGGGGCTCTCCTCCCAGGGACCAACATGACGATTGGGCGGGCTGCCGCCGTCGAAGACCCGAGCGGCGCCGCATCACCGCCATGCTACCCGCCGGTAACCAACCTGCCCAGGCCCCTCGGAGGGATCCGACCATGTGTCCCCCGACACGTTCCCCGGCCCGTCCGACCAGGAGCGTCGTTCCCGGGTACGACGAACGGGTACGACGGGCGGGTACGACGTACGGGTACGACGAAGGGGATGCCACCCATACGGATGACATCCCCTTCCACGTGTTGCCGTGATCGGCCCTGGGCCGTGATCAGTCCTGGGCCGCGGCCGCGGCGAACGCGGCGGCCACCGCCGGCGCCACCAGGTCCACCTGCCACTGCCGGGCGCCGAACCCGCGCAGCGCGGCCGCCACGGCCTCGGGGTCCGGCTCGGTCGGCGGGTGCCAGCAGACCCGGCGGACCGTGTCCGGGGTCATCAGGTTCTCGGCCGGCACGTGGTACCGCTCGGCCAGCTCGCTGATCGCGGCGCGCGCGCCGGACAGCCGGGCGGCGGCCACCGGGTCCTTCTCGGCCCAGGCGCGCGGCGGCGGCGGTCCGTCGTGCGGCGCGGTGGCCGGCGGCAGCATGTTCTCCGGGATCTCCCGGGCGCGCTGCACGGCCGCCAGCCACTGCTCCAGCTGGCGCCGGTGCACCCGCGGGCCGAAGCCCTGGACGGCCTGCAGCGAGGCGATGTTCAGCGGCATGGCCAGCGCGGCGTTGACGATCGCCGCGTCGGCGAGCACCCGGCCGGGGGAGACGTCGCGGTCCTGCGCCATCCGGTCGCGGACCAGCCACAGCTCGCGCACCACGGCCAGCTGACGGCGGCGGCGGATCTTGTGCAGCTGAGAGGTGCGGCGCCACGGGTCGTTGCGCGGGCCCGGGCGGGGCGCGGCGGCGATCGAGGCGAACTCCTCCATCGCCCAGCCGAGCTTGCCCTGGGCGTCCAGCTCCTGTTCGAGTGCGTCGCGCAGCTCGACCAGCACCTCGACGTCCAGAGCGGCGTAGCGCAGCCACGGCTCGGGCAGCGGGCGGGTGGACCAGTCGACCGCGGAGTGCTCCTTGGACAGGCTCAGCCCGAGCACGTTCTCGGTCATCGGCCCGAGGCCGACCCGGGCGAAGCCGGCGATCCGCCCGGCCAGCTCGGTGTCGAACAGGCGCTGGGGTCTCATGCCGACGTCGGACAGGCAGGGCAGGTCCTGGCTGGCCGCGTGGACGACCCACTCGGCGTCCTCGACGGCCCTGCCGAGCGCACTGAGGTCCGGGCAGGCGATCGGGTCGATCAGGGCGGAGCCGGAACCCGCGCGGCGCAGCTGGATGAGGTAGGCGCGCTGCCCGTAGCGGTAGCCGGAGGCCCGTTCGGCATCGACGGCCACCGGTCCGGTGCCCCCGGCGAAGGCGGCGACGACGGCGGCCAGCGCCTGTTCGTCCGCCACGACGGGCGGGATCCCCTCCCTCGGCTCAAGGAGCGGGACCGGGGCTGCTTCTTCTGGGATGGCTGCTACGGCGTCGGTCACCCCCCAAGGGTACGACGGTCCTCGCGGCCGGGAGTGTTGTCGGACTGGTCAGACTGTTGATCGCCCGGGGGCGGCCCGCCCCGCTCCGGGGCGCGGTTCGCCCGCCGCGGGCCCTCCGAGGGTGACGGGAGTCCGGCGGCGGGACGTTGACGGCGGGAGGTTGACGGCGGGAGTCGACGGCAGGCCCCGGAACAGCACTGCGGCGGCCGAGGAGGAAACGTTCCTCC
>NZ_JBHVET010000629.1:0-5208 GCF_042802135.1 Kitasatospora sp. NPDC057512 | reverse complement strand
GGGTACGACGGGCTCTGCCTCGTCGCCTGACCGCTTGCGCCCGCCCGGCTCTTCGGCCGGGCGGGCGGGCAGCAGCTCAGCCGGGCAGGCCCGGCAGGCGGTCCAGGGTGATCCCGAAGCGGGTGCGGTACGCGGTGAGGGCCTCGTCGTCGGCGAGGTGCCGCTCGGTGCGCCCGCCGGCCGGGGTGGTGGTGATGAGGCGGTTGCCGCCGAGGGTGATCCGGCCGCCGTCCGCGGTGAGCAGTGTGCAGGTCGTGGAGCGGGTGAAGTGGGAGTCCGGCGAGGTGGCCTGCCACCAGCAGGTCGGGGCGAAGTCGGCGAGCTCGTACGGGCGCGGGCCCAGGCGGTACTGGGGCGTGCCGTCCCGCAGGACGTCCAGGTCGCCGTGGGCGCCGGTCGGGGTGAGGGTGAACGCGCCCTCGGCGTCGGCCTGTTCGCCGCGCTCGGCCAGGCGCAGCGGGTGGTGGCTGAAGCGGCCGAAGCCGACGTCGACCAGCCACGGTTCGTCGAGGTCCACCCGCAGGGCGAGGTGGTCGAAGGGCGGGCCGAGCCGTTCGCCGTCGAAGACCCGGGCGGCGAGCAGGCCGACCCGGTAGCCGAGCGAGGTGAGCAACTGCGCGAAGGCGCCGTTGAGTTCGTAGCAGAAGCCGCCGCGGCGGCGGGTCACGACCTTGGCCAGCAGGGCGGCGGGGTCGAGGATGATGCGCTCGCCGAGGTGGATGTCCAGGTTCTCGAACGGGACGGTGCGCAGGTGCGCGAGCTGGAGCCGGGCGAGCGCGTGCGGGGAGGGGGCGCCGGGGTCGGGCAGGCCGATGCGGTCGAGGTAGGCGGACCGCTGGGCGGCGGTGAGGCCGCCGGCGGGGCCGTCGGTGGGGCCGTCGGACGGCTGCTCGGGGTGTGGCGCGTGATCCATCGGGCCATTCCACCCGGGAGGCCGGGCGCGGGGCCATCGGCTTTTGGTCCTACGTCCTGCGGGTCCCCGCTCGCCCGGGTTCCCGCTCGCCCGGGTCCGTGCGCGTCCGGGTCGTGCGCGTCCGGGTTCTTACACGCCTTTGCCGTCACTCTGCCGAACGGCTGACGGGCGCCCGGCAGAGTCGTGCCCACACCGACCGCAGGACGTACGGAGGACAGCGCGATGACGACGAACACGGCGAGGGGCACGGCCACCGGGACGAACGGCGCGGGCACGGGCGGCGCGGGCACGGGCGGCGCGAGCGCGAACGGCGCGGGGCGGCGGGCCCGGCGGGGCGCCCCGGCCGCCGCGGCCCTGGCGGTACTGGCGACGGCGCTGCCCCTGGCCGCCGCCCCGCCCGCGCAGGCCTCCCCCGCCGGGGCGCAGGGCCGGCCCGCGTGGTGCCCGGCCGTCCCCGGCCACCAGGTCGACTGCACGACCATGCGCCGGCCCCTGGTGACGGGCGAGCCTCGCCTGGGCGGCGTCGACGTGAGCTACGCGGTGGTGCGCCACAGCCGCCCCGGTCCGGCCCTGGGCACCGTCGCCCTCAACCCCGGCGGCCCCGGCGAGACCCTGATCGACCGCGCCGAGCAGGTGGCCGGTGCGCTGCAGGGGGTGCTGGACGACTACGACGTGCTCCTGCTGGACCCGCGCGGCACCGGCCGCTCCGGCCGGCTGCCCTGCGACGTCACCGAGGCCGAGTACCGCTGGGCCCCGCGGGCCGGCCAGCGCGAGGCCGTCGCCGAGTGCGCCGAGGAACTCGGCCCGCGTGCCCGCGGCTACACCAGCGCCGCCACCGCCGACGACATCGACGCCGCCCGCGAGCGCCTGGGCGCCCCCAGGCTGGTGCTGTACGGCATGTCGTACGGCACCTACCTGATGCCGGTCTACGCCGACCGCCACCCCGAGCGGGTCGAGAAGATGGTGCTGTCCGGCGCCTACCCGGTCGCCTTCGACTCCCTGGCCCGGCCCGGCGCCCAACAGGTCTCCCTGACGCTGCGCCGGATCTGCGAGCGCAGCGGCGCCTGCGACCCGGACACCGCGGTGCACGACCTCGCCGCCGTCGCCGAGCGGCTGCGCACCCGCCCGCTGAAGGTGACCGCCGAGGCCGGCGGCGAGCGGCGCACCGTGCTGTTCACCGAGGACAAGCTCGCCGACCTGATGTACGAGCCGGCCACCCGCGGCATCGGCCTGCACCCCGGGGAGCCAGGGCTGCTCGGCGCCCTGCCCGCCGCCCTGCACGCCTTCGCCGCGGGCGACGAGGGGCCGCTGTCCGCCCTGGTGCGCGGCGAGATGGAGGGCACCGGCACCGAGGACCAGGCCTCGTTCCTGGCCGTCACCTGCAACGACTACGTCCGCGCCTGGGACCCGGACGCCCCGGTGTCGGAGCGCCGCCGCCAGTACCGCGCCGCCCTGGCCGCCGCCGACCCGGCCGACTTCGGGGCCTTCAGCCCCGAGGGCTGGGCCGCGGGCCAGACCGACGGCGGGGACAACTGCCTGAACTGGCCGCGCCGGGGCACCGCCCGCCCGCAGCCGACCGACCTGGGGAACCTGCCCGACGTGCCCGTGCTGGTGCTCTCCGGAGACCTCGACACCAACACCCCCGAGGTCAACTCCCGCCTGTCGGCGGCCCAGTTCCGCCACAGCGCGTTCGTCTCGGTACCCAACAGCGGACACCTCCCGGAGATGGAGTCCACCGGCTGCGCCCTGGAGATCTCCAGCGGCTTCATCCGCACCGGCGAGGTCGGCGACACCTCCTGCCTGGTGCGGATCCCGCCGGTCGAGGTCGTCCCGGTCCCCCGCTGACGCGTCGTCGGCAGCCCCCCGACCGGCATGACCACGCCCGCCACCAGCGAGGATGACACCATGACAGATCCCACCGCCGACGCCCGGCGCACCGTCCTGGTCGTCGAGGACGACCCCGGTGTCCGCGCCACCCTCGACCACCTGCTGCGCTTCGAGGGCTACCGGGTGCTCACCACCGCCGACGGCCAGGAGGCGCTGGAGCTCCTGGAGCACCGGCGCCCCGACCTCGCGGTGGTGGACGTGGTCATGCCCCGCCTCGACGGCCTCGCCCTGTGCCGGATGCTGCGCCGGCGCGGCGACCGCCTGCCCATCCTGGTCCTCACCGCCCGCCACCAGCTCGGCGACCGGGTCGCCGGGCTGGACGCGGGCGCCGACGACTACCTCGCCAAGCCCTTCGCCACCGAGGAGCTGCTGGCCCGCATCCGCGCCCTGCTGCGCCGCACCGAGCCGCTCGACGCCGGGGTCGGCGAGGACACCGGGCTCGCCCTCGCCGACCTCGCCCTGGACCCGGCCGCCCGGCTGGCCCACCGCGGCGGGCGCCGGCTCGACCTGACCAAGACCGAGTTCGACCTGCTGGAGCTGCTGCTGCGCAACCAGGGCACCGTCCTGACCCGCCACCGGATCTACGAACGCATCTGGGGCTACGACTTCGACACCGACTCGCGCTCGCTCGACGTGTACGTCGGCTACCTGCGCCGCAAGACCGAGGAGCACGGCGCGCCCCGGCTGATCCACACCGTGCGCAACGTCGGCTACACCGCCCGGACCGCCTGATGCTGCGCACCCGCATCGGCCTGGTGGTCCTCGCCTCCGTCCTGCTGGCGATCGCCGTGCCCGTCACCGCCGCCTACCGCGGCGTCAGCACCCTGGTCTCCGACCAGCTCGACCGGAGCCTGCGGGACCGGGCCGACACCGTGCTCGCCGCCCTGGACCTCGGCCGGCTGCCGCCCGCCCGGCCCGACACCGTCGAACAGCTGCTGCCGGCCGACGGCACCGCCCGGCCGCTGGCCCCGGGCGGCGGGCCGGCGCTGCCGGTCTCCGAGCGGGCCCTGGCGGTGGCCCGCACCGGGCAGGGCTCCCACCAGGAGGACGCCACCGTCGACGGGACCCCCTACGGCGTCCTCACCCAGGCCCGCCCCGACGGGCAGGGCGCGGTGATGGTCGGCCAGACCTACGCCGGGGTCACCGAGGTCGACGAGGCGTTCCTACGGCGGATCACCGTCACCAGCGTGGCGGCCGCCGCCGCCTGCGCCCTGCTCAGCTGGCTCGTCCTCGGCCGGATCCTGCGGCCGGTGCGGCGCCTGGCCCGCGCCGCCGAGCACATCACCACCACCCGTGACCTGGCCACCCCGCTGCCCGCCGCCGGGCGCGACGAGGTCGGCGGCCTCACCCGGGCCTTCGAGTCGATGGTCGGCGCGCTGCGCCGCTCCCGCGAGCAGCAGCAGCGCCTGGTCCAGGACGCCAGCCACGAGCTGCGCACCCCGCTGACCTCGGTGCGCGGCTGCGCCGAGCTCCTCCAGCGCGCCCGCGGCCGGCTCGCCCCCGAGGACGAGGAGCAGATCCTCGCGACGCTGGTCACCGAGACCGTCGCGCTCGACGAACTCGTCCGCGAGCTGGTCGAGTTGGCCACCGACCAGCAGAGCACGGAGGAACCGGAGCCGCTCGACCTGCCGGACGCCGCCGAGGACAGCGCCCGGCGCTTCCGCCGCCGCACCGGCCGGGAGATCGCCGTCGTCTCCGAGGGGCCCGTCCGGGTGCTGGCCCGGCCGCGGGCACTCCAGCGCTGCGTGGACAACCTGGTGGGCAACGCCGTCAAGTTCAGTCCGGACGGCACCCCGGTCCAGATCCGCGTCACCGGCACCCGGCTGGCCGTGCGCGACCACGGGCCCGGGATCGCCGCCGGCGACCGGCATGCCGTCTTCGGGCGCTTCTACCGTGCCGCCGGCACCCAGTCGACCCCGGGTTCGGGGCTGGGCCTGGCCATCGTCCACGACCTGGTCGTCGCGGACGGCGGCACCGTCTTCGCCGCCGCCGCCCCCGGGGGTGGCGCCGAGGTCGGCTTCCGGCTGCCGCCGGCCCCGGGCGGCTGACGGCCCGTCGGGGGCGCCGGGGCCCGGGCCGTACGGATCGGGATGCCCCCGCTGCCGGTCCGCGCGCCGGCCACCGCCCCGGCGGACCGTCCGGAGGGGCCCGGGCGGACGCGTGAGCGCAAGAAGTCCGGCCCCGACCGGACCCCCGCGCGGGGCGGGCCCCGTCAGGCGGGGAGGTGGGCGGCCACCAGGGTGGCGAAGTCCTCGGGGGTGAGGATGCGGATGCCGAGCTCCTCGGCCTTGGCGCGCTTGGAGCCGGCCTTCTCGCCCGCGACCAGGAGGGTGGTGCGCTTGGAGACCGAGGAGGAGGCCTTGCCGCCGGCGCGTTCGACCAGTTCGTTCATCTGGTTGCGGGAGAGG
>NZ_JBHVET010000628.1:0-5225 GCF_042802135.1 Kitasatospora sp. NPDC057512 | reverse complement strand
GGGGTGGGAGCCGCCGCCGTACGTGTCGCCGTGTTGCGCACCGTTGCGGGCCGTTGCGGGCCGGTGTCCGGATCGCGCGTCGATCTTGTCGGTCGGCGCGGCGGCTGCGTACGTTCGAAACGCACCACCCGACCGGCCCAACCCGGGCCGCCCCTCACCCCGCGGAGCCCACCATGTCGCCGAACCCCCGACCGCTGCGGAAACTCGGCTTCCTGACCATCGGGCTCTTCGACGAGGCGGACCCCCGCCGCGGCCACGAGTCCACCCTCGACCTCATCACCCTCGGCGAGCGGCTCGGCTTCGACAGCGCCTGGCTGCGCCACCGCCACCTCCAGTACGGCATCTCCTCCCCGGTCGCCGTGCTCGCCGCCGCCACCCAGCGCACCAGCCGCATCCAGCTCGGCACCGCCGTCACCCCGCTCGGCTGGGAGAACCCGCTGCGGCTCGCCGAGGACCTGGCCACCGTGGACGTGCTCTCCGGCGGCCGGCTCAACCCCGGCTTCAGCGTCGGCCCGCCCACCCACTACGCGCACCTGCGCGACGCGCTCTACCCCGACACCGGCGAGCAGGAGGACTTCAGCCCCCGGCGCGCCGAGCGGCTGCTCGCCCTGGTCCGCGGCGAGGACGCCTCCGACTTCGCCGGCACCGAGGGCATCGAGGTGTACTCCCGCCGCGTCCAGCCGCACTCCCCCGGGCTCGCCTCCCGGCTCTGGTACGGCGCCGGCAGCCTGCGCTCGGCCCGCTGGGCCGGCGAGCAGGGGATCAACCTGCTCACCAGCAGCGTCGTGAAGGCGGAGGGCGACGACACGGCGCCGCTCGACTTCGCCACCCTCCAGGCCGCCCAGATCCGCGCCTTCCGCGAACGCCACCCCGACGGCGACCGCGCCCGGGTCTCCCAGGGCCTGGTGGTCATCCCCACCGACAGCGCCACCCCCGAGCAGCGTGCCAGGTACCAGGCCTACGCCCTCGCCCGCACCCCGCGCACCCTCGCCCCGCAGGGCCCGGCCCGGCTGCTGTTCGCCCCCGACCTGGTCGGGACGACCGAGGAACTCGTCGAGCGGCTGCACGCCCACGCCGGCTACCGCGAGGTCGACGAGGTCGCCTTCGCCCTGCCGTTCACCTTCGAGCACGAGGACTACGTGCAGATCCTCACCGACCTCGCGACCCGCCTCGGGCCCGCCCTCGGCTGGACCCCCGGCCAGGAGTGAGCTCGCCCGCCGGCCGGTGAGCGGGCGCCACCTCCGGTGCGGCCGCCGCCAGGGCGCCGGTCAGAGCAGGCGCTTGATCTCGCCGCGCGCCCGGTAGAAGCCGCCCGAGGCGGACTCCCGGACCTCGGCGACCAGGTAGCGGGCCCCGGGGATCCGGATGTCCTTGGGGAACTGCACCCGCCAGGACGGGTCGTAGCCCTGCGAGAGCACCCGCACGCGCAGCCGGGCGCCGTCCTGGACGCACTCGACCTCGACCTCGCCGCCGGTCCGGGTGGTGGCCACCGCGACCGTCTCCAGCCCGGCACCGGCCCGCACCGGCTCCCAGCCCGCGCCCTTGACCTCGGCGGTCTTCGGCAGCGTGCCGTCCTCGGCCGCCCGCACCGCCTGCTCACTGGCGTCCAGGCAGGCCAGCGAGCCGTCCGTCGTCACCAGGTAGAGCCGCCCCGCCCGGTACTGCATGCTGTACGCCGAGCCGCAGCCGGTGGCGAGCTTCCACAGCCGCGTCCCGTCGGCGGCGAAGCAGTACACCGAGGAGTGGTTGTCCCCGGCGAAGACGTACTCGCCGTCCGGGGAGGCCGCGCAGGAGAAGACGGCGGCGTCGCAGCGGTAGGCGGCCACCTCGGCGCCGTCCGCCTTGCGCAGCCGGTGCACCCAGCCCTGCCCGGTGCCGGCGAACACCTCGTCGGCCTCCTGCCAGCCGAACAGCACCTCGCCCCGGGTGGGGGCGTACCAGCGCTGGTCGCCGCTGCGGTTGTCGTAGCGGGCGACCCCGCGCGAGTGGCCGTGGTAGACGCCGTCGGCGTCGCAGCGCACCATCCAGCCGGACCGGCCGTCGGCCTGGCGGCGCCACTGGAACTCGTCCTCGTGGTCCACCGTGGTCAGCCCGCCGCGCTCGTCGGCGACGCCGAGCACGCCGTCGTGGATGTCGGGCCAGAAGATGTCCACGTCCTGGGCTATCTCGTACGCCACCCGCGGGACCTTGCCGCCCAGGTCGTACACCTTGCCGTCGTCGCAGCCGGCGTAGATCCACCAGTCGTCCGCGACGATGCACTTCACGCCGTCCGGCAGACCGTAGCGGGCCGTCACCTCGCCGTCATGGGTGAGGGTGTAGACGTCGCCGCGCTCGTTGCCGACCCAGGCGTGCTCCTCGCCGACGAAGATCCCGAAGGCGGGCGAGCCGGAGCGGAAGCGCCACAGCAGCGGCGCCTGGCGGGCGGTCGAGCGGCTGCTGACGATCTGCCGCCTGGTCACCTCCCGGCGCTGCCGCACGCCCCGGACGGCCGGGGCGTAGCCCTTGCGGACCTTCTCGCCGATCTTCTTGGCCGCCGCCGAAGCCGCCTTCTCCGGGCTCGGGTACGTCGTCGCCTTGCTCTGCCCGGGCTCGCCGATCCGCCCGTACCGTACCGTCACCACCTGGCCGGCGAGCCGCACCTCGTAGAACTTGTGCGCACTCCCCTCGTCCTCGGACAGTTCGAGGTACGTGACCTGCTCTTCCACGGCGACGGACACGGCGCGGTCCCCTTTCGGGCGACGGAGATTTCGGGCAAGGGAAGCGGGGCCGACGGGACCCGCCCGCCGACACCCCAGAAGCTACGACCGGGCACTGACAATCGGCTCCGGTCACGGGCGGGACCCGTGAAGTCAGCCCAGGTCGGCCAGGACGGCGCAGCCTCCAAGATCCCCCGACCTCGTCACCCGCGATCAGCTCTGCGTCTCCTCGCGGCGTCCGACAGCGGCCGCATCGGGTACGACGAGCAGCTTGCCGGTGGTACGCCGAGCCTCCAGATCGCTGTGGGCCTGGGCGGCCTCGGACAATGCGTAGCGGCCCGTTACGGTGACCTCAAGCGCCTTGGAGCGCACCCACTCGAACACATCGGCGGCCCGTCGGAGCAGTTCGGACCGATCGGCGATGTAGTGCCCGAGGCTGGGCCGGATCAGGGTCAGCGAACCGCCGTGGGCGAGCCGAATCGGATCAAACGGCGGCACGGCACCACTCGCCGCGCCGAAGAGCACGAGATGGCCGCGGGTTCGCAGGCTGGCGAGGCTCGCATCGAAGGTGTGCGCGCCGACGCCGTCGAAGACAACCGGCAGTCCCTGACCGCCGTTGAGCCGCCTCACCTCGGCTGCGAGATCGTCGACCGCGGAGGAGAGGATCACCTCAGCGGCCCCGGCACGCTTCGCCAGCTCGGCCTTCGCCGTGGTCGACGTCGTGCCGATCACCCTGCCGCCGAGATGGGTGATGAGCTGGGTCAGAAGCAGCCCCATGCCACCGGCAGCCGCATGCACGAGCACCGTGTCGCCCCCCTGAACCGGGTAGGCGTCCTTGACGAGATAGTGCGCGGTCATGCCTTGGAGGAGCACCGCGGCGGCTGTCTCGAAGCCGATGTCGTCGGGCAGCGGCACCAGCCGGGAGGAGTCCACGACGGCCCGCTCCGCATACGTGCCGGGAATCTCCACCCAACCGACCCGGTCCCCGACTGCGACGTCAGCGACGCCGGGTCCGACTTCGACGACCGTGCCGGCGCCCTCAGCACCCGGGGTGAAGGGCAGCGGGAGGCTGTACCGGCCTTCGCGGTGGTAGACGTCGAGGAAGTTGACCCCGGATGCGGCGACCTCCACGACCGCTTGGCCCGGGCCCGGCGTCGGTTGATCGATATCGACCAGTCGCAGCACCTCGGGACCGCCCACTTCGGACACCTGAATCGCTCGCATGACCCCTCCTGAAACGGCAGACTTCCCTCACCAAACTCCACTCGTGGCGGTCCTATTTCCGCTCGCGGTGAGGTGCCGTAGCCGTCACGTTCAGGTCAGCGACATGAAGCCGGCTGTGCCGACCAGCGCGCCTCTGCCGCGTACGGCACCGGTGTTGTCGAAGGCGCCGATCAGGGTGCCCGGCCCGGTCTCGGCCTCGGTCAGTCGGCGCAGCGTCGCGGCCAGGGGCTTGCCGGCCTCCTCGGCGTGGCTGGAGGTGAAGGCGCTCGGTGTCTCGCGCAGCGCGGCCAGCCGGAAGTCCCGGTACGGTTCGGCGTCCGCGACGCCCAGCGGGCGAAGGGTGACGGGTTCAGCCGAGGCGGACACGGGTGCACCTCGTCACGTACGGGAAGGCGATCTCCTCGCGGCCCGCCAGGTCCGGGTGGGTGGCGAGCAGCTGCTCGACGTCGGCCAGCAGGCGGACCCGCTCGTCCTCGGGCAGCGCGATCACGTAGCTGCGCGAGGCGACCATGTCGACGATCCCGGCCCGGGTGGTGGGGTGCTCCCAGCGGATCTCCAGTCGCTCGGGCGCTCCGAACGGTGCCGGGAGGGTCGGCCGGGTGTCGATCCGCTGCGGCGCCGAACGGTGCATCAGCACGCCCAGGGCGGCCGCCCAGGGCTCGGACTCGTCCCGGACGTTCCACACCAGCGCGAGCGTCCCGCCGGGGGCGAGCACCCGGGCGATCTCCGGTACGGCGGCCGCCTGGTCGAACCAGTGCCAGGCCTGCGCGACCACCACGGCGTCCACGCTGCCGTCCGGCAGCGGGATGCGCTCGGCCGAGCCCGCCCGGACGGCCGCCCTCGGCACCGCCGCGGCCAACCGGGCCCGCATCCCCTCGTCGGGCTCGACCGCCACCACGTCCAGGCCCGCCTCGACCAGCAGTCCGGTCAACTTGCCCGTCCCGGCGCCCAGGTCGAGCACCCGGCGGGCCTCCCGGGGCACCGCCGAGCCGACCAGCGCCCGGGGGTAGCCCGGCCGACCGTGCTGGTACGCGTCCGCCGCCACGCCGAACGACCGCGCCCGCAGCCTGCCGGCCCACCGCCTGGTCGCCCCCTGCCGCGTCATCCCGCAGGCCCGCCCGATCTCCTCCCAGGTCGCCTCCCGCCCGCGCCGCAGCTCCTCCACCAGCTCCGTCCGCCGCTCCTCCAGCGCCTCGATCACCCCCGACAGCCTCCGCAGCCCCTCCACGCCGCCGCGACCGGCCACGTCCTCCGCCACCCGCCGACCAAGATCATCCGTCTCCATGGCCCGGCACTGTACGGAGC
>NZ_JBHVET010000627.1:0-5227 GCF_042802135.1 Kitasatospora sp. NPDC057512 | reverse complement strand
CCCCTGGTCCGCCTCGGCCGCCAACGCCCAGTTCACCGCCGGGAGCCGGAAGCCGCCCGGCCTCCGCTCCGGCCCGCCGCGCTGCTCCTCGCCCACCATGCATCCCCTGTGCTCGATGACACTCCTGTGGGGAGCTACGGCCCGCACGGCCCCACCGGTTCAGCCGAAATCGGCGCGCCTCGGGCCCGGTCGTCCGGACCGGCTCCGCGCCCGCCACCGGCCGGGTCCCGCCCCACGCCCCTCCCGCCGACCACGTCCCTACGTTCCGTCCGACGGCCGGCCGCCCGCGCGGGGTTCACCGGGTGGTTCAGAAGGACCAGGAGAGCGGCTCTCCGGTGTACGGGTCCAACCGCTCCTCGATGCGGCGCTGCTCCTCACGCCAGTGGACGAAGTGCGGGGACGGCTCGCCCCAGAGGGAGGCGTCGCTGAGCGGACAACGGTCGAAGCCCCCGGTGAACAGGCGGCGCAGGAACTCCGCCATCCCGCAGTCGTAGAGCTGCCAGTTCGGCGACCCGTGGCGCTCCCACACCAGGACCGGCCACTTGTCGGGGTCCTCGTCGACCGTGAGCCCGCCGAGGATGTCCGCTCCGCAGCTCACTCCCCACGCGATCACGGAGTCCGGCCCGGCCTCGACGCCGGTCGGCCCGCCCTCGGTCGACCAGATGCTCCGCATGATGCCGGTCTCCCCGGCCGCGCTGCCGAAGCCCGAGCCCTCGGGCGGCTCCGTGCTCGCCTCGGGGGCCAGGACGCTGAACGCCTCGTCGATTCCACCGGCCCCGTACGTGGCCATGAACGCCATGTAGTCGGCGGGGAACCGGACGCCCCAGGCCTGGCCCACCGCGGCCCAGTCCACCCGCTCGTCGGCGCCGTCGTGCGGCGACATGACGGCTTTCAGCGCGGCGACGGACGCTTCGTCTGCTCTCATGACCCCTCCTGTGGTCCGGCTCCGGGACGCACCGTACCCGGCCCCACCGACAGTCGGTCGGTGCCGGAGCCGACGCCCAGGGCGAGGGCGTAGCGGGAGGGGTCGGCCGGGCGGACGCGGTCAGCGGGGGCGACGGCGTCGCGGCGGGCGAGCCAGGTGCGCAGCCGCTCGGGGCTCGGGCGGACCCCGCCGATCTCGTGGAGCAGGACCCGGGCCGGACGGCCCTCCTCCGGGTCCGCCGGCTCGACCTCGACCACCTCGAACTCCGCACCCGGGAGGAAGACCACCACGGGCGGGTCGCCCGGCTCGCCGAAGGCCGAGCTGCGGCGGCCGCCGACGGACCAGATGGCGAACTCGATCCCGACGTCCTCCCCCAGGTCCGCTTCGGGCACCGCCAGGGCGGTCACCGGGGCCCGCTCGGTCAGCACCGTGCCCGGGGCGTACGCGGCGAGGTCGCAGTCCTGCGCCGGGCCCGCGACCAGCACACCGCCGTAGTACCCGGGCAGCCGCCGCAGGCCGGCGGCCAGGCAGCGCAGGTACGGGCCGTAGCGGCCGGGCTCGCCGGAGCGGGCCGCCGCGAGGAGTTCGGCGCGCGGGGCCAGGGGGCCGGAGTCACCGGCATGCAGCAGGAGGGCGACCAGCTCGGGCCCCTGCTCGCCGTCCTCCGCCTGGGCGCGCAGGGCGGGCAGCCGGGTGGCGACGTCCTCGGCCCGCTGCGCCAAGCGCTCGTAGGCGGAGCCGAGTTGGGCCACCAGGGCCTCGCCGTCCCCGGCGGCGGTGGCGGACTTCGACGGCTCGGGCTCGGGCTCAGGCTCCGGCTCCGGCGTCGGGGACGGGGGCGCCGCAGCGGGCATTACGGGCTCGGGCTCGGGCTCAGGCTCGGGCTCAGGCTCGACAGCCGGGGTTCCGGTGGCTGACTCCTCCACCTCAGGCTCAGAGAACAACTCTTGCTCTGTTGGCAGGACTTCGGTAACCGGCTCCTCCGCCTCAGGCTCCTCCGCGGCGACCTCAGGGGCCAATATTGTTCCTTCATCGGCCTCCCCAGGAGCCTCCGCCACCGACGCCCCGTCCGAAGTCGGCACCGTGGCACCGGGATTCGGAGCCGCCACCGGCTCGGAACCGAGCACGGCCACCCGCCCCGCCGCGGCCTCGACCGCCTCCTCCCCGACCCAGTCCAACCCGTACATCCGCGCGCAGAACCGCCCCACCGCGGCCGACTCCACGTCCAGCACCCCCGCCACCACGAGCGCGAGACGTACCGGCCCGGCCGGGAGCGAGCCCAGCACCGCACCGAGGTGGTCCCAGACCGCATCCGGAACCGGGCGGCCCGGCGTGCCCACGACCAGCACGGGCCGTGCCGGATCCGGCCGACGCAGCCGGGGGCCCCGCTCCGGGGTCGCGGCCGGGCGCAGCCACAGTCCGGCCGCCACCGCTTCCACCTCCCAGCCGGGGAAGGCCGGGTAGCGCGCCGCCCCGAGAACCGCAGGCGGCACGGGGAGAGCCGGAAAACGGCCCGCCCCAGGCAGCGCGGGCGGGCCGGGGAGAGCCGGAAGTCGCCCCGCGCCGGGCCCTGCGGCCGGGCCGGGGAGAGCCGGGAAACGCCCCGGACCCACGGCCGGGCCCGGGAAGGCCGGGTAACGCCCCACGCCGGGACCCACCGGCGGGCCGGGAAACGCCGGGAAGCGCCCCGCCCCGGGCCCCACACCCTGGCCGGGGAGAGCCGGAAAGCGCTCGACCCCGGCCCCCACACCCGGGCCAGGCCCGACGCGCCAGCCGACGGCGGTGACGGTCCGTTCGCGCGGGCGGGCGGACAACTCGATGAGGTACGGCTCCCAGCCCTCACCCCCGTCCGGCGCCACGTGGACGTGCCGCACGCCGCACCCGGGCGCCCCCGGCAGGCCCGTCCTGGCCACCGGCACGCCGATCGCCGCCCGCACCTCCTGCCCGAGCGCGGCCGCCAGCACGGCGGCCGTCTCGATGAGTTCGAGCGGCGCGGCCCACGGCGCGCTCAGTGCGAGGTATTCCCGATGGGGCTCCTGCTCCTTCAACCGCATTGCCGCACTGGCCAGTTGGGCACCACTGGGCAGTGACCGGGCGGGCGCGCCGACGATCAGCAGCAGCCGGTCGCGCGGCGCGAAGGCCCGGTCCAGCACGGCGGGGCGGACCGGTCCCACCTCCGCGTCGGTGATCCAGTACGCCCCGCCGGCCAGCGGGGTGATGGTCGCGTCGGCGGGCCAGTGGCCGCCGAGCGGCTCCGCTCCCCCGCCGGGCCGGCAGCGCCACCACGTCCCGTCCACGGCCGGCAGGGTGCCGTCCGGCTCGACACTGACCACCGTGTCCGGTGCGACGACGGTCAACCCGCTGCGCCGGGCGAGCAGTTCGGCGGGCCGCCGGCCGTCGGGGCCGACCGCGGCCAGTCCGGAGGCGGCCAGCACCAGCACGTCGGCGTCGCGCCCGCGCGCGGCCCGGGCGAGTTCGTCCAGCGAGGCGAGCAGGACGGGCGCCGCGTCCTCGGCGGCGGCGAGCAGCAGCAGCGCCCCCGGCTGGGCGCGTACGGGCGCCAGCGCCTCGGCCAGTCCGTCGGCCTCCGCGCCGGGCGGTGCGATCACGTAGTGCGCGCCGAGCGCCCGCAGCGTCGGGGCGCCGACCGCCCCCGGGGCCTCCACAGCGCCCATCACTCCTCCTCCGCCGGGCCCGTCGTGGCACCCCGGGTGGTGCGCCGGGTGGGGGTGTCCGGTGCGTCGGGCTCCGCCCGCGGCACATCCGGGACCGGCCTGTTCAGCACGACCGGGTGCGCCCGCACCTGGTCGCGTCGGGACTGCATCCACTTCCTCCCGGGTTCCTCGCGGACGCGCCCGCCGCTTCGCGGACGCACCGCTGCGCGCCCACTACGGTCCTACGGCCGCCGGCCCCGGCCCGGTTCACCGGCCTCCGGACCGCCCCCCGGTCTGCCCCCGGCCACCCCCGGTCGGCCCCGGACCGGCCCGCGCCCCGGATTGTCGGACCCCTCTGCCACACTGCCCCCGGACGCACGGATCGAAGGGGGCTCTCATGACAGCGCTGTGGATTCCCCCGGTGTACGGGGACACCGGGGCCTCGGTCCGGCTGCTGCGCGACTACTTCACCCGGCTGCGGGCGAAGGGCGACCAGTACTACACGGGCGCCCACTTCGAGCGGCTCGCCGGCGGCGGCGACCGCCCGGAGACGGCGGACGCCTTCACCGCCGACGACCTGCTCGCGATCACCATGCTGAGCGTCTCGGTCGAACCGCACGGAGCCGTCGAGCTGCTCACCGACCCCGACGGGCACTGGGGCCGCCTGCTGTCCGCGATCCCCCGCGACGCCCGGCTGGAGGACCCGGCCAGTGCCCCGCTGATCGCCCCCGGCGGGCCGGCCGCCGAGCTGTGGGACCGGCTGGCGAACCCGCGCGCCGCGTACCCGGGCAAGCCGGACGGGGTCGGCCCCGTCGTCGCGGGCAAGCTGCTGGCCCGCAAGCGGCCGCACCTGATACCCGTCTACGACGTCCGGGTGAAGACCCTCTTCCGGCGGCCGAAGGTCGACACCACCTTCTGGTCCGCGCTGGCCGACGCCCTGCGCGCGGACGGCGGAGCGTTCCGCGCCCGGTTGGCGGAGCTCCGCACGGAGGCCGGGATCGGCGAGGACATCGGCGTGCTGCGGGTGCTGGACGTCATCGCCTGGATGCACCAGGGCGAGGCCGAGCAGGCGACGGGCTGACCCCGCGTTCCGCCACCAGGCGGACCTTCACCGAGCGGGTCCGAGGCCGACGGGGCCGGGCGCGGGAACCGCCTCCGCGTCAGCAGTTCGTCAGCGGAGTGTCGGCAGCCGTCAATAGCCCGTCAATCCGGAGCCCGGCGCCCCCGGACGGTCCGAAGCTGGACGGACCACACCTGCACGACCGCAGGTCGCTCCGGAGGTGAGCCGCATGTCCGTCCTCGCTGCCTTCCATGCCGTCGTCCCCGACGCGCGACGCCACGGCCACGGCCTGCGCACCGCCTGCGCGCGGGTGCTGGACCGGCTGGCCGCCAGCCCGCTCGACAGCACCGTGCTCGGTGCCCTGGGCGCACCGCGACCGGCCGCCCGCCCGGCCCGTCCGCGCGCCCGGTGGCACCCCGTGCCCCGCCCGGACGGCACCACCGCCCTCGAATCCACCTGGCACCCGGACCGCTGACGCCGCCCGGACACCCGAGCCCAGCCGCCCGCCCGCGCCCGGTGGCCGCCGGTCACGGGCGGGCGGCCATTCGGCGCAGCGCTCCCCGCACGGCCCGCCCCCGGTCCCGGGTG
>NZ_JBHVET010000626.1:0-5234 GCF_042802135.1 Kitasatospora sp. NPDC057512 | reverse complement strand
CCCCTGGGCGGTTCTGCTGCCAGGGGCCCGGGACCGCCGGTCGCGGCCGCCTCAGGCGCGGTGCAGGGCGAGCCGGGTGGCCAGGCCGCCGCCCACCCCGGCGACCACGGCCACGGGCAGCCACCACAGCGGCCAGTGCGCCAGGCCGAGGGCGCCGTCGACCGACCACTGGCCGGGGCCGGTCGCGGTCAGCGCCGCGCCGATGACGATCAGGACGAACGGGAACTCGTACCCGTCGTGCTGCACCCACAGCCCGTGCGGCCACTTGACCGTCAGGGCGACCGTCATCACGCCCATGAGGCCCGCGCCGGCCAGCGGGGTGAGCAGACCGGCGGCCAGCATCAGTCCGGCCCCGATCTGGGTGCCGCCGGCGGACAGCGCGGTGAGCTTGCCGCCGCGGAAGCCGTCGCCCCGGAACTCGGCGCTGCCGCCCTCCAGGCCGCCGCCACCGAGGTGGAAGCTGATCTTCTGGACGCCATGGCCCGCGATCAGCAGGCCGGCGACCAGGCGCAGCAGGAGAAGGCCGGTGTTCATGTCGGACTCCGTTGGTTCGGTGCGGTCCGTCAGCCGGCGGCGTGCGGGTCGATCATGGAGTGGGCGTAGACCAGGCCCAGGCCGTAGGCCCCGCCGTGCTCCATGACCAGCTCGGTCACCGGGACGTAGGTCTCGGCGCGGGCCCAGTCGCGCTGGAGCTCCAGCAGGACCTGGATCCAGGTGACGGGCACGGCGCCGGCGGCGGTCATCCGCTGCAGGGCGTGCTCGTGGGCCAGCGGGCTGACGCCGCCGGAGGCGTCGGCGACGACGTAGACCTCGTAGCCCTGGTCCAGCGCGGAGAGGGCCGGCAGGACGAGGCAGACCTCGGTCCACAGGCCGGACAGGATGATCTTGGTGCGGCCGGTGGCCTTGACCGCCTCGACCAGGGCCTCGTCCTCCCAGGCGTTCATGCTGGTGCGGTCGATGATCTCCTGGTCGGGGAACACCGCCTTGAGCGGCGGGAGGATCGGGCCGGAGAAGGACTCGGCGGCGACGGTGGACAGCACCGTCGGAACACCGAAGATCTTCGCGGCCTTCGCCAGGCCGACCGTGGCGTTGATGATCGCGGTGCGGTCACCGCTGCCGGTGCCGAAGAACATCTGCGGCTGGTGGTCGACGAACAGCATCATCGCGTTGTCGGGGGTCAGCAGGTCCGGGCTCGGGGCGGCGTGGACGTTGGCGAAGTCGACCATTGGTCTTCTCTTTCCTTGGGAACTCGGTGAATTGACACGGCATCAGGCGATCGTCCCGGATCGCCGGGGTGCCTCGTCCAACGACGCTAGTGCGGGCCGCCCCCGGTGTTCTGCCCGCTGTGCGCCCGGGACTGTCCTGACAACGCACGGCGGGCCGGGGGCGGGCCGGTCGAGCGCCTCAGTGCGCTGCGGGGCCACTGGTCATGCGCTGCGGAAATCCTTCGCGCATCGTCGGCTGCCTAGGTTTCGCCGGGTGGCCCCGTCGGGCCGCGATCAGCCAGCGGAAAGGCGGCTATCCATGCAGTTCGGGATATTCAGCGTCGGCGACGTGACCGTCGACCCCACCACGGGGCGGGCGCCGACCGAGCGCGAGCGCATCAAGGCGATCCTGGCCATCGCCCTCAAGGCCGAGGAGGTCGGCCTGGACGTCTTCGCCACGGGCGAGCACCACAACCCGCCGTTCGTCCCGTCCTCGCCGACGACCATGCTCGGCTGGATCGCCGCGAAGACCGAGCGGATCATCCTGTCCACCGCGACCACGCTGATCACCACCAACGACCCGGTGAAGATCGCCGAGGACTACGCGATGCTGCAGCACGTCGCCGACGGCCGCGTCGACCTCATGCTCGGGCGCGGGAACACCGGACCGGTCTACCCGTGGTTCGGCCAGGACATCCGCCAGGGCATCCCGCTCGCGACGGAGAACTACGCGCTGCTGCGCCGGCTCTGGCGCGAGGACGTGGTCGACTGGGAAGGCCGCTTCCGCACCCCGCTGCAGGCCTTCACCGCCACCCCGCGCCCGCTGGACGGCGTGCCGCCGTTCGTCTGGCACGGCTCGATCCGCAGCCCCGAGATCGCCGAGCAGGCCGCCTACTACGGTGACGGCTTCTTCCACAACAACATCTTCTGGCCCCAGGAGCACACCCGGCGGATGGTCCGGCTCTACCGCGAGCGCTTCGCCCACCACGGCCACGGCACGCCCGAGCAGGCGGTCGTCGGCCTCGGCGGACAGGTGTTCATGCGGAAGAACTCCCAGGACGCGGTGCGCGAGTTCCGTCCGTACTTCGACAACGCGCCGGTCTACGGGCACGGGCCCTCGCTGGAGGAGTTCACCGAGCAGACCCCGCTGACCGTCGGCAGCCCCCAGGAGGTCATCGAGCGCACCCTGACCTTCCGCGAGGCCGTCGGTGACTACCAGCGCCAGCTGTTCCTGATGGACCACGCCGGCCTGCCGCTCAAGACGGTGCTGGAGCAGCTGGACCTGCTCGGCGAGGAGGTCGTGCCCGTCCTCCGCAAGGAGTTCGCCAAGGGCCGGCCCGCGACCGTCCCCGACGCCCCCACCCACGCCACGCTTCGGGACACCGTCCCCGCCGCCTCCTGACCAGGACGGAGTCCCCCATGGAACCGAACGCGCCGGTCACGCTCGCCGTGATCTCGGGCGGGCTCAGCCAGCCCTCGTCCACCCGCCTGCTCGCGGACCGCCTCGCCGAGGCAGCCTCCGCCGAACTGGTCCGGTCCGGCCGTGAAGTGCGGCTACTGCTACACGAGTTGCGCCCGCTGGCCACCCCCATCTCGCACCACCTGCTCTCCGGCTTCCCCACGCCGGCACTGGGCGGCGCGCTGGAGGAGGTGAGCACGGCGGACGCGCTGATCGCCGTGTCCCCGATCTTCTCGGCCTCCTACAGCGGCCTGTTCAAGTCCTTCTTCGACCTGCTCGATCCCGGCGCCCTGGCCGGCAAGCCGGTGCTGATCGGCGCGACGGGCGGCACCGCGCGCCACTCCCTGGCCCTGGAGCACGCGATGCGCCCGCTCTTCGCCTACCAGCGCGCGCTCGTCGCGCCGACCGCGGTCTTCGCGGCCTCCGAGGACTGGGGCGGGACGGGCGACACGCGCACCGACAGCCTGCCGGCGCGGATCGACCGGGCCGGGGGAGAGCTCGCGGCGCTGGTCCTCACGGCCCTGGCGAATCCGCGGCCGGCCGGCGGCCCGGCGGTGACTCCCTCCGCGCTCGGCTTCCACTGACCCCGCGCACACCCGCAGCCCCACCACCGAACACCACCCAACGAAGGGAACTCCCTTGTCCACCATGCCCGTCGCCGGAATCCGCCCCGGTGCTCCCGAGCAGCCCGCCGACCTCGTCGTGCGCAACGCCAAGGTGCACACCAACGACCCGCGCCGCCCGCAGGCCACCGCCGTGGCCATCCGGGACGGACTGATCCAGGCGGTCGGCGACGACGCGGACGTCGCTCCGCTGGTCGGCCCCGGCACCCGGGTGGTCGACGCGCTCGGCCGTCGGGCCGTTCCCGGACTCAACGACGCGCACCTGCACGTCATCCGCGGCGGCCTCAACTACGTGCTGGAGCTGCGCTGGGACGGTGTCCCGACGCTGCGCGAGGCGCTCACCATGCTCCGGCTGCAGGCCGAGCGCACCCCGCCCGGCCAGTGGGTGCGGGTGGTCGGCGGATGGTCCGCCGACCAGTTCGCCGAGCGCCGGCTGCCCACCCTGGAAGAGCTCAACGCGGCGGCACCCGACACCCCCGTCTTCGTGCTGCACCTCTACCAGTCGGCGCTGCTCAACCGGGCCGCGCTGCGCGCCGCGGGCTTCACCCGGGACACCCCCGACCCGACCGGCGGCCAGATCGTGCGCGGCCACGACGGCGAGCCGACCGGCCTGCTGATCGCCGCCCCGGGCGCCCTGCTGCTCTACTCCACCCTGGCCAAGGCCCCGACGCTGGACGAGGCCGACCGGATCGGCTCCACCCGGCACTTCCTGCGCGAGCTGAACCGCTTCGGCCTCACCTCCGCGATCGACGCCGCCGGCGGCTTCCAGAGCTTCCCCGAGAACTACGGCACCGTCATGGAGCTCGCCCGCCGCGGCGAACTGAGCCTGCGCATCGCCTACCACCTCTTCCCGCAGACGGCCGGGCAGGAACTGGACGACCTCACCCGCTGGGTCAACACCGTGCGCCCGGGGGAGGGTGACGCCTGGCTGCGCCTCAACGGCGCGGGGGAGAACCTCACCTGGGCCGCCGCCGACTTCGAGAACTTCACCGAACCCAGGCCGCAACTCGGCTCCTACGAGAAGGAGTTCGAGAAGGCCGTCCGGCTGCTGACGGAGCACGGCTGGGGCTTCCGGCTGCACGCCACCTACGACGAGACCATCCGCCGCGACCTCGCGGTCTTCGAGAAGCTCGCCGCCGAGGGCCTCTTCCCGCAGGGCGGACGCTGGCTCTTCGACCACGCGGAGACCGTCAGCCCGGACAGCCTCGACCGGATCGCGGCCCTGGGCGGCGCCATCTCGGTACAGAACCGCCTCTCCTTCCAGGGCGAGGCCTTCGTCTCCCGCTACGGCGCCCCCGCCGCCGCCGAGGCGCCGCCGCTGCGCGCCATGCTGGACCGCGGCCTCACCGTCGCCGCGGGCACCGACGCCACCCGGGTCTCCTCCTACAACCCCTGGGTCTCCCTGCACTGGCTGGTCTCCGGCCGGGCCGTCTCCGGGCGGCGCCTCGCGGCCGAGCACAACCGGCTCAGCCGCGAACAGGCCCTGGAGCTCTACACCCTCGGCGGGGCCCGCCTCACCGGCGAGGAAGAGGTCAAGGGCCGTCTGACGGTGGGGAGTTACGCCGACCTCGCGCTGCTCAGCGCCGACTACTTCACCGTGCCCGAGGCAGACATCCCGCACATCGAGGCCGTTCTCACCGTCGTCGGCGGGCGGATCGTCCACGCCACCGCGGAACACCAGGGCCTGGCCCCCGAGCTGCCCGCGGTGACGCCCTCCTGGAGCCCGGTCACCCGCTTCGGCGGCTACCACGCCACCCCCGCCCCGAGCCTGGCCGCCGGGGTCCGCCAGGCCGAAGGCGTGCTGGAGGCCGTGGCCGCCTCCGGCGAGCAGCACGCCTGGCGCGCGGCGCGCGGTCTCGCGCTGCCCGGACAGGCGCAGGTGCCGCTGGACCCCTGCTTCTTCTGATCGGGAGCCGGACCAGCCCGGGGGCACCGCCGGAGCACGGC
>NZ_JBHVET010000625.1:0-5236 GCF_042802135.1 Kitasatospora sp. NPDC057512 | reverse complement strand
GCCGCCGGCAGGGCCCTGGCCAGCAGGTTCCGCGCCCTCGACCGGGCCGCCGCCTCGTCGGCGGCGCGGACGTAGAGCACCAGGCCGACGCCCTCGGGCACGGCGCGGGCGCGCACGTGCTCCAGGCCGTCGTCCGGGGCGGCGCACGCCCACAGCGCGGCCTGGACCTCCGCGGCCGCCGCCTCTCCCGAGGGGGAGGCGGCACCGGCCGGCACGGTCAGCTGGACTGCGAACACCGCAGGTCAGGCCCGGGTGACGGCATCGCCGGCCGGCGGGGCGTCCCAGCCGATCGAGCGGGCGGAGGGGTTGTCCCAGCCGATCCCGCCACCCGGGCCCTGGGCGGCGGCCGGGGCGTCGGCGGCGGTCGTGCCGGCGGCGAAGGCCGGTGCGGCGGAGCCGGCGAGGGCGAGGGTCAGGAGGACGGCGGCGAGTGGACGGACGGCCACGGCGGATTCCTGTTCTGTGCGGGAACTGCGTTGGGGGATAACGCAGTTCTGGGTGTCCGGAAATTCGGGGAATGCGCGCACGGCGAATCCTCCCGTTCCGCGGGCCGCCACGGGAAGGGAATTCGGGGGGCAGGAACAGGACAGGCAGCATCCTGCAAAACCGCGCCGGTCGGAAGGACGGAAGCGGGGGCCGGGGCCGTTGACCGGATCATGCCCTTGCGAGGGCGTTCCGGCCGGGGGAAGGATCGGCCCGGGCCGACCGGGCATACGGAATCGTCCACGGGGATCAGGGGTCGAGAAGTGCTGGAACTGCTGGGGCTGGACGCCACCGCGGAAGCCGTCTACCGAGGAATGCTCGCCGACCCGGAAGGCGGGGTCGCGGAACTCTGCGACCGGCTCGGCCTGCCCGAGGCCGCCGTGCGCGCGGCCCTCGACCGGCTCGCCGACCTCACCCTGCTGCGCACCTCCCGCGAACGGCCCGGCACCCTGCGGCCGGTCAGTCCGGAGCGCGGACTGGAGATCCTGCTGCGCCGCCAGGAGGAGGAACTCGCCCGTCGGCAGCAGGAGTTGGCCGCCTCCAAGGCCGCCGTCGCGCGCGCCCTGGGGGAGTACGCCAAGGTGCGGGCGGACACCCCGGTGAGCGACCACGAGCGGCTGCTCGGCCTCGACGCCATCCAGGACAAGCTGGAGGTGCTGACCGCCCGGCTGACCACCGAGGTCCTGGCGGTGATGCCCGGCGGCGCCCAGTCCGCGGCCAGCCTGGCCGCCTCCCGGCCGCTCGACGAGGACGCCCTGCGACGCGGCGTCAGTCTGCGCACCATCTACCAGGACAGCATCCACGACGCCCCGGAGACCCTCGACTACGCCCGCTGGATGGCCGGCCTCGGCGGCGAGGTGCGCACCGCACCGGTGCTGCCGCCGCGGCTGCTGGTCTTCGACCGCAGTACGGCCGTGCTGCCGATCGACCCGGAGAACACCCGGGCCGGCGCCCTGTGCACCCGGGAGCCGGGGGTCGTCGCCTCCCTGGTCGCCCTGTTCGAACAGACCTGGGAGACCGCCGCCCCGATCGCCGACGACCCCGACGGCGCCCCGCCGCTGACCCTGACCGCCGGGGAACGCGAACTGCTGCGCCTGCTGTCCACCGGCCTCACGGACGACGCGGCGGCCAAGCGCCTCGGCGTCTCGGTACGGACCGTCCGCCGGCAGATGGCCGTCCTGATGGAACGCCTCGACGCGGCC
The DNA here is from genome assembly GCF_042802135.1 of Kitasatospora sp. NPDC057512. Taxonomy (NCBI): domain Bacteria; kingdom Bacillati; phylum Actinomycetota; class Actinomycetes; order Kitasatosporales; family Streptomycetaceae; genus Kitasatospora; species Kitasatospora sp. NPDC057512. Next base: position 3,551 of record NZ_JBHVET010000625.1, on the reverse strand, counting down.
AGCCGCTTCGAAGCCGGCCTCAAGACGGCCCGCCGCGGCTGGTTGTAGCCGCCCCGGCGGAGGGTCAGGTGGCCGTCGGGGGCTCGGCCGCGGCGGCGGCAGCGGCGGCCAGGCGGTCCACCTCGACCCACTCGTCGAGGTGGCGGCCGTGCGGGCCGCCCGGGTGGTCCGCGGCGGGGTGGGTGGGGAGGAAAGCAGGGGAGTGGCCGCGGTGGAGGTACCAGGAGCCGAGCCGGACCAGGGCGGCGCGGCGTTCGGCGGCACTGGTCTCCACGGAGCAGCGTTCGGCGGCGTAGAGGCGCAGGAGGTCGTTGAGCCGGTAGTGGTCGCGGTCCTCGGCGGAGAGCAGGTGGGCGGCGGCCAGCCGGTCGAGGACGGGCCGGACGGCGGCGGGCGGGGCGCCGGCCAGGGCGGCGGCCGCGTCGGCGCCGATGCCGACGGCCGGGACGAGGGCGAGCAGCCGGAGCAGGTCGCGGGCCTCGCCGGGCAGTGAGCGGTAGGAGAGGTCGAAGGCGGCGCGGACCGCCGAGGTGTCGTCGCCCTCGATCTGGAGGGCGCTCAACCGGTGCTCCGCATCGAGGAGTTCGGCGGCGTGGTCGGTGAGGCTGCGGTCCGGGCTGGCGGCCAGGCGGCTCGCGGTGACGGCCAGGGCGAGGGGCAGCCGGCCGCAGGCGTCGGCGAGTTCGGCGGCGGCGCGCGGCTCGGCGCGGGTGCGGTGCTCGCCGACCGTGCGGGCCAGCAGTTCGAGGGCCTGGTGGGCGGGCAGGACGTCGAGCACCAGCGGCCGGGCGCCGTTGCGGACGGTCAGTCCGTCGAGCCGGGTGCGGCTGGTGACCACCGTGCGGCAGCCCGGGGCGCCCGGCAGCAGCGGGCGGACCTGCTCGGCGTCGCGGGCGTTGTCGAGGACCACGAGCAGCCGGCGGTCGGCCAGCCGGGAGCGGTAGAGCGCGGCCGCCTCGTCCGCCGCCGCGGGGATCCGGTCGCCGGGCACGCCGAGGGCGCGCAGGAAGCGGGCCAGGACGGTGCGCGGGGCGAGCGGCGCGTCGACGGAGTAGCCGTGCAGGTCGGCGTAGAGCTGGCCGTCCGGGAAGCGGTCGCGGACCCGGTGGGCCCAGTCGACGGCGAGGGTGGTCTTGCCGACCCCGGCCGGTCCCGAGACGGCGCAGACCGCGCACCCGGCGGCGGCCGGCCCGGCCTGCTGGTCCGCCGGGTCGGTGAGCAGCGCGTCCAGGGCCCGCAGTTCGGTGTCGCGTCCGACGAAGGTGGCCAGGGCGGGCGGGAGTTGGGCGGGCGGTGCCTGCGCCGGTGCGGGTGCGGGCGCGGGTGGTTCCTCGGCCCGGGCCGGGGCGGCGGGGACCGGCTCGGTGGCCAGCAGCTCCAGGTGCAGCGCCCGCAGCTCCGGCCCGGGGTCGAGCCCGAGTTCGTCGGCCAGCCGCTCGGCGAACCGGCGGTAGGCGGCGAGCCCCTCGGGGGTGCGTCCGGAGCCGTGCAGGGCCCGCATCAGCTGCCCGGTGAACCGTTCCCGCAGCGGGTGGTCGGCGACCAGCGCGGTGAGTTCGGGGACGGCCGTACGGTGCCGGCCGAGCGCGAGTTCCAGGTCGAGGCACTCCTCCCAGGCGGTCAGCCGCAGTTCGTCCAGCGCGACGGCGCCCGGGGCGTCCGCGTCCACGGTGAGTCCGTCGAGGGCCGGTCCGCGCCACAGGGCGAGCGCCGCCCGGAGCCCGTCGGCGGCCTCCGGGGTCCGCCCGGCGGCGGCCTCGGCGCGGGCGAGGGCGAGCCGGTCGGTGAAGTCGCGGGCGTCCAGGCGGTGGCCGGTGAGCGTGATGCGGTAGCCGCGGCCGTCGGTCAGCAGGGCGGGCGGCGCGTCCGGGTCGGCCTCGGCGAAGCGGCGTCGCAGCACCCCGGCGAGGTTGCGGACCTGACGGGTGGCGGTGGCCGGCGGCCGCTCCTCCCAGACGGCGTCCACCAGGCGGGCGACCGGGACGGAGGAGTCCGCGTTGAGCAGCAGGGCGGCGAGCAGTCGCTCCTGCCGGGAGCCTTCGGAGGGGATGCGTCGGCCGTCGCCGGTCCACACCTCCAGCGAGCCGAGGATCCTGAACTCCAACGTCCCTCCCTGGGACCCGCGGGGCCGGACCGGACCGCCGCTGTGGTGGACCGGCGCAAGTAGTGACGAACTGATGATCAGATCATGCCAGTTGTGTGCGTTCGGTTGAGAAGTTTCTTGTGCACCGGCCGAAACGAGCCGGTCGCCCAGCGAGGACCCCGAACCCAGGAGCAGTCGATGAACCGTCTGAAGAAGGCCGTCGCCACCGCGACCGCCGTCGCCGCCGCCGCCCTGATCCCGCTCACCGCCGCCCCGGCCTCCGCCACCACCGGGCCGGCCACCCACCTCGGGATGACCTGGTCCGTCGTCTCCTACGGCCCCGATGGCACCGTCCAGGTCGGCGGCCCCGGCGGCAGCCCGAGCAACGCCTACAACGGCGACACCGCGCCGTCCGTCTCGCTGCCCGTGCTCTGCCTCAACGTCGACGGCAGCCCGGCCCCGTCCGGGATCAGCCTCGGCTTCTACAACGGCTGGGCGCAGGGCACCGTCGCCCTCAGCCAGCCGGTGAAGGGCTCCCGCCTGAACAGCCGGGCCGCGGCCGACAGCGTCTGCCAGGCCGGCTTCGGCGCCGGCTGGCGCGAGGCCGAGTTCCACGACGGCCACTACGGCACCGACCTGTCGCAGACCGGCGGCTGGACCTTCTGGGCCTACGGCAACATCCCCAACAACACCCGGTTCTGGACGGCCATCAACGACCAGCCGGCCAACCCCTGGAACTGACCTGGCGCACACCGCCGGTGCGCCCGCCCCTCCGGCGGGCGCGCCGCGGTGGCCGGGTTCCGGGATTCGCCGACGGTCCGTCCGGGTACGCCGTACGCTCGGGGCGCGGGCGGTCGGCCGCCGCCCGGGACCCGGAGGAGGACGGCGTGGACACGGCTGCCGCACGGCAGGACACGGCTGCGGGACGCACCTCCCGGGGCGGGCCCCGGATCGACCCGCTGCTCGCCGACCGCGTCACCGAGGCGCTCCTCCTGGCCGGCCTGCCCGTCGGGTACGGCGGACACGGCCCCGGCGTCCAGCTGCGTCCGGCCCGGCCGTTCGACGACTCCGACGACTGCGCCGGCCTGATCGCCCTGCACTGGGAGCCCGGCCCCCGGCTGGCCGCCGCGGCGGCCATGGAGGAGTTCCAGCAGCCGGCGTCGGCCGCCGGCCGGGTCGTCACCAGCAGCATGCAGAACGCGCTGGCGGAGTTCCTGCCGGCCTTCGGCATCGAGGTCGAGGCCGCCCGGCTCGACGGCGAGACCAGGGTCGGCCGTGCCGGCGGACCCGCCCCGGCCAGCGGACAGGACGCCGCCCGGGACGCCGCCGCCCCGGCCGGGTCCCGCCCGCAGGACCTCGGCATCGGCGCGCACGTCGTCGACGCGGTGCGCCGCACCGCCGCGCTGGCCGGCCTGCCGGTCGCCGACCACCTGCACGCGCCCGGCATCACCCTCGCCCCGTGCCGGCC
>NZ_JBHVET010000624.1:0-5247 GCF_042802135.1 Kitasatospora sp. NPDC057512 | reverse complement strand
CACCCGCCGGGCGGGCCCGCCCGACGCCGTCGGGTCCGCGGGCCCGCCCGGGCGCTGCTTGCGATGCTGCTCATGGCGCTCGTGGTGGGCGGCGCCGTCCCCTCCGTGTCCGGGGCGGGGCGGGCGTACCTCAGCTACCTGGTGCTGGCCGAGGGCGAGGACGCCGCCGGCGCGGCCCGGGCCGGGGCGGAGAGCCGGGCGGCGGGCGGGCAGGTGGTCCAGGAGTACCCGCAGATCGGGGCCGTGCTGGTGTACGCGACCGGCCCGTTCGCCGACCGGGTGCGGGCCCGGCCCGGGATCGCCGCCGTCGGGGCGACCAGGACCGCGCCGGTGGTCGCGCCGCCGCGGGCGGTGACGGGGACGGGGGACTTCACCGCCGGTGCCGGGACGGGGGGCCGGGTGGACCGGGCGAGGGGCGGCGACCGGATGGACGGGGAGACCGTCACGGTGCCCGATCCGGGGGAGGCGGGCGCCTGGAACCTCGCCATGCTCGGGGGTGCCGCCCGCGGGGCGGCGGACGCCTCGGCGGTCTCCGGCGGTGCCGTGCCGAGCGCCGACGCGCTGCACGGGGTGCTGGTCGCGGTGCTGGACTCCGGGGTCGACGACACCCACCCGGACCTGCGGGCCGCCGTCGACCCGAAGGCCTCCGCCTCCTGCGCGGACGGTCGGCCCGACGCCCGCACCGGCGCCTGGCGGCCCGACCCCGGGGTGGTCGAGAGTGGCCACGGCACGCACGTCGCCGGGATCGTCGGCGCCACCCGGGACGGCCACGGCGTCACCGGGGTGGCGCCCGGCGTGCGGATCGCCGCCGTCCGGCTGCTCGGGCCGCTCGGGCAGTACTACGCGGAGAACATCGTCTGCGGCATGCTCTGGGCCGCCGACCACGGGGCCAGGGCGGTCAACAACAGCTACTTCGCCGACCCGTGGAAGTACAACTGCCCCGGGGACGCGGACCAGGCCGCGCTGATCGCGGCCGTCGGGCGGGCCGCCGGGTACGCCCGGCGGACGGGGGCGGTGGTGGTCGCCTCGGCGGGCAACGACGGGCAGGACCTCGGCGCCTCGCGGACCGACGAGCGGAGCCCCAACGACCGGGTCTCGGGGCCGGCGTCGCTCCGTCACCTGGGCACGGAGTGCGTACGGCTGCCCGGCGAGCTGCCCGGGGTGGTCACCGTCACCGCGGTGAACCGGGACGGGCACCCGGCGCCGTACTCCAACTACGGGCGCGGACGGGTCTCGCTGGCCGCGCCCGGGGGCGACCCGGACGGCGGGCCGCAGGGGGCGGTCGTCTCCGACTGGCCGGACGGGCGGTACGCGGCGCTGGCGGGGACCTCGATGGCGGCCGCGCACGTGACCGGGGCGGTGGCGGTGGCGGCGGCCCTGCACCCGGAGCTGGGGGCGGACGGGCTGGCGGCGCTGCTGGCGGGGGCGGCGGCGCCGGGGTGTCCCCCGGGGCTCCTGGGCTGCGGGGACCGGCAGTACTTCGGGGCGGGGCTGCTGGTGCTGCCCCGGTGACGGGGGGCGCGGTTCCGTCGTAGGGCGCCCGGGCCGCGCCCCGCGCGCCCGTCGGGTGGTGGGGACGGGAAAAGCAGGTGACGGGGCGGCGGGACGGGGGTGAGGATCGGGGCATGAGTGATTCGGGTGCGGCCGTGTTCCTGACGACCGAGCGGCTGGTGCTGCGGCGCTTCACGACGGCGGACGCGGACCGGCTCGTGGAGCTGGACGGGGACCCTGCGGTGATGCGCTTCCTCACCGGGGGGAAGCCGAGTCCGCGGGAGTGGGTCGAGGGGGAGCTGCTGCCGCGCTACCTGGAGCACTACCGGCGGTACGGCGACCTCGGCTGGTGGGCGGCCGAGGAGCGGGCGGGCGGGGCGTTCCTGGGGTGGTTCGAGTTCCGGCCGACGCGGGAGGGGGAGCGCGCCGAGGTCGAGCTCGGGTACCGCTTGCGGCAGGCCGCGTGGGGGCGCGGGTACGCGACGGAGGGGGCGCGGGCGCTGGTCCGGCTCGGGTTCGCGGAGCTGGGGGTGGAGCGGGTGGTGGCGTACACCATGGCGGTGAACGCGGGCTCGCGGCGGGTGATGGAGAAGAGCGGGCTGTCGTACGTCCGCACCTTCCACGAGGACTACCCGGAGATGATCCCGGGCAGCGAGCACGGCGAGGTCGAGTACGCGCTGACGGCCGGGGAGTGGCGGGCCCGGTCCGGGATACTTGGGGCATGAGGCTGACGGAGTTCTGGCGACGGATGTACGCGCACTTCGGGGAGGCGTACGCGGAGTCGTTCGCGACCGACCACGTGATGAGCGAGCTGGGCGGGCGGACGGTGCGGCAGGCGCTGGAGGCGGGCTGGGAGGCCAAGGACGTCTGGCGGGTGGTCTGCGACACCCAGGGCGTCTCCGGGGTGCTGCGCTGACTGCCGGCCCTCCGGGGGCATGGGACAGACTGTTCGAGTGACAAACAGCGCGGAACAGAAGAATTCGGACCGGGATGCCGAGGGTGCTCCGGCGGGTGGGGGCCTGTGGGGCGGCGGGATGCCGCGCTGGCTGCCGCGGGCGATGGTGCTGTTCCTGGTGCTGGTGGGGGTGTTCCAGCTCGCGGACTGGGCGTTCCGGCAGCTGATCGACCTGTTCGTGATGCTGCTGGTGTCGTTCTTCCTGTCGTTGGCGCTGGAGCCGGCCGTGGACCGGATGGCCGCGCGGGGGGTGCGGCGGGGGGTCGGGACCTTCCTGGTGTTCGTGGCGGTCGGGATCGCGGTGGTGGGCTTCCTCGCCGCGCTCGGCACGCTGCTGGTCGACCAGGTGGCGAAGCTCGCGGGGGACCTGCCGCACCTGGTCGACAACCTGATCGGCTGGATCAACCGGACCTTCCACCAGGACCTCTCGCTGGGCGAGTTGCAGAATCGGTTGCTCAAGGATTCCGGCACCATCGAGACCTACGTCCAGCAGGCCGCCGACAACGCCTGGGGCGTCTCGTCCACCGTGATCGGCGGGCTCTTCCAGGCCTTCACGGTCGGGCTGTTCACCTTCTACTTCACCGCCGAGGGCCCGCGGGTGCGCCGGACGGTCTGTTCGATGCTGCCGCCCGCCAAGCAGGCCGAGGTGCTGCGCGCCTGGGAGATCGCGCTCGCCAAGACCGGCGGCTACCTGTACTCCCGGGCGCTGCTCGCGGTGGTGTCGGCCGCCGGGCACTGGGTGATGTTCGAGCTGCTGGACCTGCCGTACGCGGCGGCGCTGGCGGTCTGGGTCGGCGTCATGTCGCAGTTCGTGCCGACCCTCGGGACGTACCTGGCCGGGACGCTGCCGGTGCTGGTGGCGCTGACGGTGGAGCCGGTGGACGCGCTCTGGGTGCTGGTCTTCGTGGTGGTGTACCAGCAGATCGAGAACTACCTGCTGCAGCCGCGGATCACCGCGCGGACGGTGGACGTGCACCCGGCGGTGGCCTTCGGCTCGGTGATCGCGGGCGCGGCGCTGCTCGGCGCGGTCGGCGCGGTGATCGCGATCCCGGCCGCGGCGACGCTCCAGGGCTTCGTGGGGACGTACGTGCGGCGGTACGAGGTGGCCACCGACCCGCGGATCGACCGGGGCGAGCAGCGGCGGGCCCGGCGGGAGCTGCGCCGGGAGGCGGCCCGGCGGCTGCGCCGGATGGTCGGCGGGGACGGGGCGAGGCGCGGGGAGTGACCAGGGACGCCGCTCCCAGGGTGTCCCCGGGGGCGGCGGGGCCCGGACGTGCGACGCTTGAATCGAACAGATGTTCTTTGTACTCTCCGGCGTGGAGTTTTCCACAGGCGGAGCCCGGCCGGGCCCGTTTGTCAGTGGGACGCGCTAGCGTCGAGGACGATGAAGCGCACAGCACAGAACCCGAGGGAAAAAGCCATGGCAGGTACGGACCGCGAGAAGGCCCTGGAGACCGCGCTCGCCCAGATCGAGCGGCAGTTCGGCAAGGGCTCGGTGATGCGCCTCGGCGAGAAGGCCAACGAGCCGGTCGAGGTGATCTCCACCGGGTCCACCGCCCTGGACGTCGCCCTCGGGGTCGGCGGCATCCCGCGTGGCCGCGTGGTCGAGATCTACGGCCCCGAGTCCTCCGGCAAGACCACCCTGACCCTGCACCTGGCCGCCAACGCCCAGAAGGCCGGCGGCACGGTCGCGTTCGTCGACGCGGAGCACGCGCTCGACCCGGAGTACGCCAAGAAGCTCGGCGTGGACACCGACGCCCTGCTGGTCAGCCAGCCGGACACCGGCGAGCAGGCGCTGGAGATCACCGACATGCTGATCCGCTCCGGCGCGATCGACCTGGTGATCATCGACTCGGTCGCGGCGCTCGTGCCGCGCGCCGAGATCGAGGGCGAGATGGGCGACTCGCACGTCGGTCTGCAGGCCCGGCTGATGAGCCAGGCGCTGCGCAAGATCGCCGGCGCGCTGAACCAGTCGAACACCACCGCGATCTTCATCAACCAGCTGCGCGAGAAGATCGGCGTGATGTTCGGTTCGCCGGAGACCACGACCGGTGGCCGGGCGCTGAAGTTCTACGCCTCGGTCCGCCTCGACATCCGCCGGATCGAGACTCTGAAGGACGGCACCGAGGCGGTCGGCAACCGCACCCGCGTCAAGGTGGTCAAGAACAAGGTCGCGGCGCCGTTCAAGCAGGCCGAGTTCGACATCCTCTACGGCGTCGGCATCAGCCGCGAGGGCGGCCTGATCGACATGGGCGTGGAGCACGGATTCATCCGCAAGTCGGGCGCCTGGTACACCTACGAGGGCGACCAGCTCGGCCAGGGCAAGGAGAACGCCCGTAACTTCCTGCGGGACAACCCGCAGCTCGCCGACGAGATCGAGCGGAAGATCAAGGGCAAGCTCGGCATCGGCCCGAAGCTGGAGGAGCCGGCCGAGGCCGCCGCCGAGGCCGCCGCCACCGACGGCGCGGCCAAGCCGATCACCGCGACCGCCACCAAGACGGCCGCGGCGAAGAAGACGGCGGCGGCCAAGGCCTGAGCCGTTGACGCAGTACGACACGGTGGGCGGCGGCCCGGCGGGCCCGGAGGACGACGACTACGGGCCGCCGGACTGGTTCGCCGCGGTCGCGGAGGACGACGAGCACGGGCCGCCGGACTGGTTCGCAGCCGTCGCGGAGGAGCCCGAGCCGGTGGCCGCGAAGCCCCGGGCCTCGCGCTCCCGGCGCGGCCGTCCGTCCACCGCGCAGTGGGCATCCGGCGCCGAGCCGGAGTTCGACCTGGCTCCGACCCGGGCGGTGCGCGGC
>NZ_JBHVET010000623.1:0-5273 GCF_042802135.1 Kitasatospora sp. NPDC057512 | reverse complement strand
GATGGAGCTGGTCGGGCTGATCCCCGAGCACCTGGACCGCTACCCGCACGAGTTCTCCGGCGGCCAGGCCCAGCGGATCGGCATCGCCCGCTCGCTGGCCACCTCGCCGCGGCTGGTGATCGCCGACGAGCCGGTCTCCGCGCTGGACGTCTCCATCCAGGCCCAGGTGGTCAACCTGATGGAGCGGCTCCAGCAGGAGCTCGGGCTGGCGTACGTGTTCATCGCGCACGACCTCTCGGTGGTCAAGCGGGTCTGCGACCGGGTCGCGGTGATGTACCTGGGCCGGATCGTGGAGATCGGCGACAAGGCCGAGGTGTACGGCAGCCCCGCGCACCCGTACACCAGGGCGCTGCTGTCCGCCGTCCCGCTGCCCGACCCGGAGGCGGAGCGCACCCGGGAGCGGATCGTGCTGCTCGGCGACCCGCCGAGCCCGGCCGACCCGCCGCCCGGCTGCACCTTCCACCCGCGCTGCCCGAAGGCCCAGGACCTGTGCCGGACCGAGCGGCCGCTGCTGCGGATCGCCGGGCCCGGCGAGCGGCAGGCGGCCTGCCACTTCCCGGAGGTCTGAGCCGCACAAGCCCCCGGTCGGACGCGGCGGGGAACCCTGCGAGGGCCGCGTCCGGCCGGGTTCCAACCCCTTCCCCGCCCACTCGTCGACGGCGTCCCACTCCCCGACGGCGTCTCACTCCTCGACGGGCAGCAGGCCCTCCTCCGGCAGCAGCCGGCGCGGGCCCGGCCCCTCGGCGGCCAGCTCGTCCCCCGGGTTGAGCACCCGGCAGCGGCGCAGCGACACGCAGCCGCAGCCGATGCAGCCGGTCAGCTCGTCCTCCAGCCGCTCCAGCTCGGCCCGGCGGGCGCGCAGCTGCTCGGCCCAGCGCCGGGAGATGCGCTCCCAGTCGTGCTTGCCGGGCATCCGGTCCTCGGGCAGGCCGGTGAAGACCTCGGCGACCTCGGAGAGCGGGATGCCGAGCCGCTTGGCGACCAGGATGAGCGAGATCCGGCGCAGCACGTGCCGCCGGTAGCGCCGCTGGTTGCCCGCCGTGCGCTCGGAGGAGATCAGCCCCTGGTCCTCGTAGAAGCGCACCGCGGAGGTGGCGATCCCGGCCCGCCGGGCCACCTCCCCGACGCTCAGCAGGTCGACCGGCGCGGTGGTCATGGCGACTCCTCGGTTCCTTCGGCTTCCTTGACTTCAAGTTCTCTTGAAGTCCTAGCGTACCGGACGTGACCGAATCATCTGCCGTAGAGACCGACACCGCCCCTGCCGAGCAGGGCAGTTACCCCATGGAGTCGTCGCCCGCCGGGGCCGCCGCCGGTTGGCGCGAACTCTTCTCCCGCCGGTACGCCGCCCCCGCCTCGATCCTGGCCGGCGGTGTCGCGCTGTACGCGATGAACCTCTACTTCACCGCCGCGCTGATGCCCTCGATCGTCGCCGACATCGGCGGCGAGCGGTACTACGCGTGGGTGGCCACCGGCTTCCTGATGGCCGCCGTGATCGCCTCGATGCTGGTCAGCCGGCTGCTGGACCGCCTCGGCGCCGCCCGGGCCTACGTCCTGGGCTTCCTGGTCTTCGGCGCCGGCGCCGTGGTCAACGCGCTCAGCCCGTCGATGGCGGCGCTGATCCTCGGCCGGGTGGTGCAGGGCCTCGGCGGCGGGCTGGTGGCCGGGCTCGGCTACGCGGTGATCCGCAGCGCCCTGCCGGAGCGGCTGTGGACCCGCGCGGCCGGACTGGTCTCCGCGATGTGGGGCGTCGGCACCCTGGTCGGACCGTCGCTGGGCGGGCTCTTCGCCCAGCTCGGCGCCTGGCGCGGGGCGTACGTCCTGCTGCTGGCCGCCGCGCTGGTGCTGGCGGTGCTGGCCCGCCGGGTGCTGCCCGGGCGCTCCGGCGCGGGGCGGGGCGGCGGCCCGGTGCCGCTGCCCTCGCTGCTGCTGCTCACCCTGGCGGCGGCCGCCTTCAGCGTCAGCTCGACCGTGCCGTCCGGCTGGCCGACGGCGCTCTGCCTGCTCGCCGGACTGGCGCTGCTGGTGGGCTTCACGGCGGTCGAGCGGCGCTCGGCGGCGACGGTGCTGCCGCGGCAGACCTACCGGCCCGGCAACCCCCTGAAGTGGCTCTACCTGACCGTCGCGGTGCTCTGCGCGGGCGTGGTGACGGAGAACTTCATCCCGCTGTTCGGCCAGCAGCTGGGCGGCCTCGGCCCACTGGTGGCCGGCTTCCTCGGCGCGGCCACCTCGGCCGGCTGGACCGCCGCCCAGCTGTTCAGCGTCGGCATCGAGTCGGCCCGCGGCCGGGCCCTGGCGATCCGGGTCGCCCCGCTGGTGCTGGTCGGCGGCCTGCTGGTGTACGGGCTGTCGCAGACCGGGCACGCCTCCGGGCTCCGGGTGCTGCTGTGGGCGGTGGCGCTGTTCGGCGCCGGCACCGGGATAGGCCTGGCCTTCCCGCACCTGAGCGTGGCCGCGATGCGCAGCAGCAGCGACCCGGCCGAGGGCGGCAAGGCGGCCGCGGCGATCAACACCACCCAGCTGATCGCCTTCTCGGTGACCTCGGCGCTGGCCGGCACCCTGGTCAACCTGGGCGGGGACAGCCCGGTCGACTCGGCCCGGTACATGACCTTCGGGATCGCCGCGATCACCGTCCTGGGGGTGGCCACCGCGGCGCGCACCGCGCGCAGCCTGGGGCGCTGACCCGGGCACGCGGCGGGCGCACGGGCAGGCCCTGGGCGCACGAGCCTGCCCCGGGCACATGAGCAGGCCCCGGATCCCTTTTCGTCGGGGGGATCCGGGGCCCTTCACGTACCGGTCAGGAGGCCGGGCCCACCCGGACGGTGGTGATCTTCCCGCCCTGGGACTCCCGGACGACCTCGATCTTCGTGTTGGTGTCCGGCACCTTCACCGTCAGCTGCGGCGTGGCCGGGTCGCCGTACACGCCGGTGCGGTCGTCGAACACCGGGACGGCCGGCTTCGACGGGACGCGCACCGCGACGCCGCCCTTGTGCAGGGTGAACGCCGTGGTCGGCTTGAGCGAGAAGGTCGCGTCGTAGGTCTGCGCCCGCCCGTTGACCAGCGTCCCGTCGGCGAAGCGGATCGGCGCCGGACGGGCGTCGATCGGCAGGATCAGCCCGCCGCCGGGGTGGTCCTTGGTGTTGTTGTCACCGTACGAGGTGTCCCACAGCCAGATCAGGACGCCCTCCTGGTACGGGTAGTTGTCCACCACGTTGGCCTTGCCCGCGACACCGCCGTAGCCGAAGTTGTACGGGCCGGTCTTCAGGAACGCCCCGTAGCCGGTGTAGCGGCGGTTCTCGGCGAGGTACGCGCGCGGGTGCTGCTTGACGGCGGTGCGGCCGTCGATGACCGTGAAGCCGCCGGCCGTCCAGCCGTTCGCGCCGTTCTCGGCGCCGTCGGCGAACAGCACGGCGGCGCCGGCGGTGGCCTTCACGGCGTCCACCAGCACGCCCCGGCCGTGGGTGTTGCCGTCCGAGGTGACGTGGAAGCGCAGCCGGACCTGCCGGCCGAGGTAGCCGTCCAGCGGGATGTGCAGCTGCTTGTAGCTGCCGGAACTGCCGCTCAGCCCGGGGGTGTTGGCGCTGGTGTTGCCGATCGGGGCGCCGTCCACGGTGCCGCCGAGGGCGGTCCAGTGCTTGCCCTGGTCGGTGGAGGCCTCGACGGTCAGGAAGTCGTAGTCCTGCTCGGTGTCGTACCAGACCGCCGCGTCCAGGGTGGCCGGGCCGGCGGCGGTGCGCAGGTCGACGTCCCGGGCCAGGGAGTTGTCGAGGTTGTCGCCGGTGTCGCTCCACCACTGCCGGCCGCCCTCGTAGGGGTCGGCGAGGTCGGTGCGGGTGGTGCCGTCCGGCAGGTGGACCAGGACGGCCTGGGCCTGGTCGGTGTTGTAGCTGCTCACCCCGAGCGCGTGGGTGGAGCGGGTGGCGGCCTGTGCCTCGTCGTAGTCGAGCCAGCCGAACTGCAGCTTGCTCCAGGCGTCGAGGTCGCCGGGGTAGCCGCCGGTGGTGTTCGGACCCTTGCCCAGGTAGGAGCCGGAGGACATCAGCGACCAGAAGTTGACGCTGTTGTCACCGCCGTTGGTGGGGTACAGGTCGGGCAGGCCGAGGTTGTGGCCGAACTCGTGGGCGAACAGGCCGACGCCGCTGTTCTCGCCGGCCTGGACGTAGTCGTAGACGTACAGGCCGGTGTCGCCGACGGGGGCGCCGCCGATCCTGTTGCCCTCCGGGCCGGTCTGTCCGGTCGCGTCCGGGAAGGTCCAACTGCGGTGCGCCCACAGCGCGTCGGCGCCCTGGGCGCCGCCGCCCCAGGTCTCGTCCACGCCCGCGTGCACCACGACGACGTTGTCCAGGTAGCCGTCCGGCTGGGCGAACTCGCCGTCCTTGTCGTGGTCGTAGCGGTCGTAGACGTCGTACTGGGCGAGCTGCGCCTTGATGTCGGCGGCGGAGCGGCCCTTGGCGACCTCGCCGTCGTACCAGGCCTTGACGGCGTCCCGGATGAACTCCTGCCCCTGGGTCCAGGCGCCGGAGCCCTGCGGGCCCTTGTTGCTGCCGTAGCGGGCCTCGTTGTACGGGACGGTGACCCAGTCGCTGACGGTGCCCTCGACGTCGTACCGGCCCGAGGACTGGGTGCGGTAGTAGTTGCGCATCGATACCGCGCCGGGCGTGTCGTCGAAGAACATCTTCTGGTAGTACGCGCGGTCGAAGTCCGCCGACCACAGGGTGTGGTTGTCGTCCTTGCCCGGCTTGGGGATCTGGTTGTGGGCCGGGCCGGGGGTGCCGCCGTAGCGGGGCCGGCCGTCCCACTGGGTGGTGTCGTCCACCTGGTCGCCGAACTGGGCGAGGATGACGAAGACCTTGTCCGTGCGCTGGTGCGCGAGTTGGACGTAGTCGTCGCCGACCTTCACCTTCGCCGGGGCCCGCTTGCCGGCGGCCTTGGCGACGGTGCCCTTGTTGAGCTGTTCCAGGGCCTTGCCGCGCAGGGCCTGGCGCTCGCGCTCCTGGGGCGCGAGCGGGGCCGGCGGGGCCTCGGCGCCCTGCTGGGCGTCGGCCGACGCGGCGGCGAGGGCGGCGGGGGTCGGGGGTGCGGCCTGGGCGGGGGTGCCCAGCAGGGTGGCCGCTATCGCACTCGTGGTGAGCGCGGCGGCGAGGGCCGCGGACAGTCTGCGCAACTGACCGGTCCTTTCCGGGGGATGGGGGTGCCTCGGTCATCGGTAGGTGAAGCGCAGGTAATATTTCACATGTCACGGGTTACGTGAAAGGGGTGTGCGGCAACCCGAAGGG
>NZ_JBHVET010000622.1:0-5278 GCF_042802135.1 Kitasatospora sp. NPDC057512 | reverse complement strand
GCGATGGTGTTCCGGCCCGCCGGGTGTTCGGCCTTGTACCCCGCCCTCATCGCCGGCTAAACCCCCCCCGCGGTAACACACAGGCGCGAGACGTCGCCCAACCCGATTACCCGCGCAACCGATCAGCCAGGACGCCGCCCGCCGCACGACTGACCAGAGCAACAGCCGGAGGGTCCTGCTCCGGCATGACCCGCCCCGGTGCGGCGCGGCCGATTCAGGGGGCCGCCGGCGGGGCGAGGTCCTTCGTCATGAAGACCCTGCTGGTGCCCGGCGGGTCGCATGGGACTTCGCCCAGGCGTCGCCAGCCGTGCTTCGCGTAGAACCCGGGAGCCTGGAAGCTGATCGTGTACAGCACCGCCGTGCGGCAGCCGCGTGCGCGGGCCTCGTTCTCGGCCCGGCGCAGGATCTCGCTGCCCAGGCCGCCGCCGCGCAGCTCGCGCGGCAGGAAGAGCAGGTCGAGGAAGAACAGCCCGAGTGAGGTGCGACCGGTCAGACCGCCGATCACCCGGCCGGTCCGGGAGTCGCGCACCAGGACGGCCAGCGGGCGGCGGTCGTCGATGGCGGTCGTGTCGGTGTTGAACCGGTCCAGGGCATCGGAGACGAGCGATACGTCGGTGGGCTCCGGGGCATCGGTGACCGTGAGGCCGATACCGGGCCAGGGGTTCGGCAGGGTGCTGTCGGTGGCAGGCATGAGGTTCCCGGGGCGGTCGGCGGAAGGGGTACGGGCGGAGGACGCTATGGCCTCGGCCGGTACGGGACGATAGGGCGCGGACGCTTCGGCCGAACCCGAACCGAGACCGACGACAATCGAAGGCATGGACGATCAGCGCGAGGGCCGGGACGTCGGCGTGGACCTGGCCGTCGTGGCCAGGCTGCTGGCCGACGGCACCAGGGCGGACTTCTGCCTGGCCCTGCTGGACGGCCGGGCCTGGACGGCCAAGGAACTGGCCCGCCATGCCGGTGTCGCGGCCTCGTCCGCGACCGAGCATCTGAACGTGCTCGTACGCGGCGGACTCCTCGTCGAGGAACGGCACGGACGCCACCGCTACCTGCGGATGGCCGATCCGCGCGTGATGGCCCTGATCGAGAGCCTCGCCGCGCTCGCGCCGCACCGCGCCCCCGGACCGCGTTCGCTGTCGGGCTCGGGGCGGCAGCGGGCCCTGGCCCGTGCCCGCCTGTGCTACGACCACCTGGCCGGGGAACTGGGCCTGGCCGTCACCGACGCGATGGCCGACCGCGGCCTGCTGGACTGGGGAACCGATCCGTCGCTCACCGCCAAGGGGGTGGCCTGGCTCGGAGACCAGGGCATCGCACTGCCCGACGCCTCCCGCCGACCGCTGGTGCGCGCCTGCCTGGACTGGACCGAACGGCGCCCGCACCTGGGCGGGGCCGTCGGCGCCGCCGTCTGCGGGCACGCCCTGGCCGAGGGGTGGCTGGTCCGGATCGGCACCACCCGTGCCCTCTCCCTCACGGATCTGGGCAGACGTGAACTGCGCGAGCACCTCGGACTGCCCGCGACCACCGACATGCCGCCCCGGGACCAGGAGGCGGACTAGCGACCCCGGGACGCACGGGCCGGGCGCAGGCGGGGCCCGCGTGAGAAGTCGGCCGGGCCGACTTCCCATGCTCCCGGCCGCGCGGCACTACGGGAGCACCGGGCGCAGCACCTCGGCCACCCGGGCCTTGACCGCCTCGCCATGGGCGAGCGCGACGGGCCGGCCCCCGCGGTCAGCCGAAACACCGAGGTCCGCCAGCACGTACAGGGCCCGCAGGGTGCGGACGGTGTTGGACGCCCAGACCGGCATCGGCCCGCGCCCGTAGGGGGCGAGGGCCTCGGCGACCGGCGACAGCCAGGCCGTCGACCGCTCCGGCGTCAGGTCGGGGCGGGTGAGGACGAGGGCCACGGCCTTGGCGAGCCGGTCGTCCTCCCGCTCCGCGAACAGGTACTCCGTCGGGGCGAGCAGGCGCTCGGCGGCGAGTGCGAGCAGCGGCTCCGGGTCGACCTCGGGCCGCAGACCGAAGGCCCCCAGCAGGTCCGCCCCGTGCGCCACCGCGTGCAGCCAGCCGAGCGTGTCGTCACGGCCCCGCAGGTCGGTCTCCGACCGGTACCAGGCGGCGAACGCGTCGATCCATCCGGGCCTGACCGCTCCCTGCCCCACGATCATCCGCAGGACCAGCGGGGCGAACGTCCGGGCCTCGATCCGCGGATCGGTGAAGCGCCCCGCCATCAGGTCCCCGAGCCCCAGGCACCGCTCGCCGTCGATCACCCCGCCCCGTATCCAGGCGTCCAGCACCGCGTACGGGTAGCCGTCCCTGATCTCGGGGTCCGGGTCCCCCAGGGCCTGCGCCAACTCCGCGGTCAGTTCGTCCAGCCCGCGCCCCGTGGGAAGAGCGCAGTCGTTCTCGTAGATCTCTCGCCAGTTCGTCACGGCCGGACCCTATCCGTGGCCACCGAGCCCTTTCACCTGCATTTTTGACCTCGTCGGCAAGGCCCTGACCGGTTGGATTCGATCATCACCCGCTCGAAAAGGATCATCACTCCGATAAAATCGATCACCACATGATCAAGGAGCCGGCCAGTACGCCGGATCCGGACCACCGGGGGGAACCGTGGCAGATCCTGATGCGGCCTTGCAGTTCAAGGTCAACCCAGCCGAACTGGACGGCTGCGGACAGAGCGCGCAACACATAGGAGGTCTCGTACCGGGCGAGACCGCGAAGATCACGGAGCCGTGCAACCAGGCCGCCGGCACCCTGAAGGGCTGGCTCACGGCCGCCGCGGTGCGCGACTGCGGCGCCAACTGGAAGACGCTGCTGGACAAGCTCGGCAGCGACATGAGCGATGTCGGCACCAAGCTCGCCACCTCCGCCGGCCACTACCGGCAGGTCGAGAAGGACGTCCACGGGCAGCTCAAGAGCCAGGACGGCGGGACCGCGGGAGCGGCCACGGACGAACCCGATCCCTTCGGCACCGTCCTGACCCCGACCGGCGGGAAGGCCCAGTAGCCGATGGACATCAAGACCCTCTACGACGCCAACATCAACAACATCACCATCGCGAAGAACGCCTTCGACAGGCTCTACTCGGCCTTCGGCCAGCACGTGGAGTCCTGGCAGCACGAGGTCGCCGACCGACTGGCCAACTCGCACTGGACCGGTACCGCCTCCGACCATGCCCAGGCCCGGATCCGGTTCCTGGGCACCGAACTCCAGTCCGCCAAACAGGAACTCGACCTCATCGGCAAGGCGCTCGCCAAGGCCGCCGAACAATTCGCGCTGGCCCAGGCCCACTTGGTCTACGCCCTCGACGACGCCAAGACCGCGAAGCTCACGGTGGCCCCGGACGGCGGCATCACCTGGGACAAGGAGCCGTCGTCCCCGAACTACGCGGGCGCCGGCGCCGAGACGACGGCGATCGCCATCAGCAACCGCATCACCGCCGCGCTCAACGAAGCCGCCCACGCGGACCAGGAGATCAGCGCGCGGTTGAACCACCTGGCGACCAACGCCAGTGACGGCACTGGCCTGGACGCCGCCGCGGTGGCGAAGGACGTGGCCGCCGAGACCGCCCGCGAGCAGATTCCACCGGCGGGGACGGACCCGAACAGCGTCAAGAAGTGGTGGGACGGCCTCACCGAGAGCGAGCAGCAGAAGTTCATCCACGAGCACCCCGACCAGGTCGGCAACCTCGACGGCGTCCCTGCCGTTGCCCGCGACCAGGCGAACCGCCTGAACCTGGCCCAGGCCCGGACGGACCTCCAGAAGCAGCTCGGCGACCTCGACAAGTCCGAGCCCCCCGCCACCATCGGAACCCCGTACGGCGTCGCCAGGAATCCGGAGCACATCGCCTGGCAGGCCCAGCACGACGTCGTGCAGGACAAGTTGAAGGGCCTCAAGGCGATCCAGGACCGGCTGGACAAGCCCGTGACCGAACAGGACCCGCAGCCGTTCCTGCTCAAGCTCGACGCGGCGGCGCCGGGAGGACGGGCGATCCTCGCGCTGAACAACCCGGACACGGCGGACCATGTGGCCACCTTCGTCCCGGGCACCGAGTCCAAGCTCGCCGGCGTGGGCGGCACCATGGACAAGTCGAAGGAGATGTACCGCAGCGCCATCCAGGCGAGTCCCGGCAGCAAGGTCTCCACGATCGCCTACGTGAACTACACGGCGCCGCAGTCGGCCAGGCCCGCTTTCACGCAGCCGGTCCCGGACGCGGCCTACGAGGGATACGCCAAGGACGCGGAGCAGAACCTCTACGACTTCCAGTCCGGGCTGCGGGCCACCCACCAGGGGTCGCCGTCCCACAACACGATCATCGGACACAGCTACGGCAGCACGGTCGTCGGCTACACCATGCGCGACAAGGGACTGCCCGTCGACAGCGTGGTCTTCGCCGGAAGCCCCGGCGTCGGCGTCGACAAGGCGGGCGACCTCAACGTCGACCTGGGGAAGGGAACGAAGATGGACCCGTCCAAGGTGTACGCGGTACTCGGCGGCGACGACTCGATCACCGACTGGACACCCGACCCCTTCGCCCCCGGCAACTACAACCCCGCCGGCGACGACTACCGCCTGCGCTTCGGGCGCGACCCGATGAACCCCGCCTTCGGCGCCCAGCACCTGCCGTCCCAGAACACCGACCACGACCACTACTGGAACGCCAGGACGCCGTCCTGGAAGGCGTTCGGTCAGGTCATCGCAGGAAAGCCGGTCGCATGAGCCCATCATCGAAGACCGTGCCGCGCGGAGCGTCCGTGGCCGCCGCCCTGCTGTGCCTGCTCGCCGTGGGCCTCGTGGCCTTCTCCGCCTGCGGGAAGGACACCCCGTCGATGAACCTCGGGCAGGCCGAGGAGAAGGTCAGGGCCTACTCCTCCGACGCGCTCGCGGTGCTCCCTGACCGGGAGACCGTACAGATCCCCGCGCCGCTGGTGGACAAGGACGCGTGCGAGGCCGGACCGATCGGCTCGACCCAGACGTACATGCCGTACATCTCGTACGACCTGCACGGGATCCCCGGGCCGAAGGTGCCCGGCGTCTTCGAGGCGGTACGGCAGCGGCTCGCGCAGGACGGCTTCTCGGTCGAGCACAGGGACGACAAGCGGCTCGACCTGTCCAACGACGGGAACAAGTTCACCGCCTCGGTCGTGACGGGCGATCCCGGCACGGCGCCGGACACCCTGTACCTGACCGTCGTCGCCCCCTGTGTCCCGCGCGGCGACAGCCCGGGGCCCTCCGCGAGCGGCTGACGGCGAACCCCCGCCCGGTTCCGCGTGGGAAG
>NZ_JBHVET010000621.1:0-5293 GCF_042802135.1 Kitasatospora sp. NPDC057512 | reverse complement strand
GGCCCCACAGCCCCGGGCGGCGGCCAGGTACGAAGGGGCAGTACCAGCACCGTGAGGGACACACGAGAGAGCCGGCTGCTGCTGATCCTGCTGGTGGCCGTCGCCTTCGCGCTGATCACCGTGGACATCAAGGGCGGTGAGGACTCCCCGCTCGGGCCCGCCCGGCACGCCGCCGCCAGCGTCCTCGGACCGGTCGAGCGCGGAGCCGCCACCGTCGTCGACCCGGTCGCCGACACCGTCCGCGCCTTCCGCGACGCGGCCACCGACAGCGGCCGCACCGACCAGCTCGCCCGCGAGAACACCGAACTCCGGCAGAAGCTCGCCTCCTCCGACATGGCCACCGGGCGCACCAGGCAGCTGGACGACCTGCTGCGCACCGCCGGCGCCGGCGGCTACACCGTCAAGGCCGCCCAGGTCATCGCGATCGGCCCGGCCCAGGGCTTCTCCTGGACCATCACCATCGACGCCGGCAGCGACGACGGCCTCACCCGCGACATGACGGTGATCAACGGTCAGGGCCTGGTCGGCCGGATCACCACCGTCGCGCCCACGACCGCCACCGTGCTGCTCGCCTCCGACCCCGGCTTCTCGGCCGGCACCCGGCTGGAGGGCACCGGCGAGATCGGCTTCGCCTCCGGCGGCGGCGACAGCCCGATGAAGGTCTCGCTGCTCAACGGCAAGGCCCAGGTCAAGGCCGGCGACCGGCTGGTCACCTTCGGCTCGCAGAGCGGCCGCCCGTTCGTGCCCGGCGTCCCGGTCGGCAAGGTCGTCGAGGTCCAGGCCAACGCCGGCCAGCTGACCAAGACCGTCCTGGTCGAGCCCTTCGTCCAGTTCACCCGGCTGGACCTGGTCGGCGTGGTGGTCGTGCCGCCGCGCGCCGACCCGCGCGACGCCGTCCTGCCGCCGGCGCCCGCCGCCGGCCAGCCGGCCGCCGCGCCGGGCCAGGTCCCGGCCTCCGTGCCCGGCCAGGTCCCGGCCTCCGCGCCCGCCGCCCCGCCCGCCAAGCCCACTGGGGGGAACTGAGCCATGCGCCTCGCCCGCATCCCCGTCTCCGCCGGCCTCGTCCTGTTCGGCCTGATCCTCCAGGTCAGCGTGTTCGGCCGGCTCCAGCTCCCGGGAGCCACCCCGGACATACTGCTGCTCGTCGTGGTCGGCCTGGCCATGGTCTACGGGCCCACCGGCGGCTGCCTGGTCGGCTTCGCGGGGGGCCTGCTGGCCGACCTCGCGCCGCCCTCCGACCACGCGATCGGCCGCTACGCGCTGGTGCTCTGCCTGATGGGCTACGCCGCCGGGCTGCTGCGTCCGGACCACGGCCGCCAGCGCTCCGTGGCCGGCTCGCTGGTCGTGGTCGGCGCCGCGGCGGTCGCCTCCACCCTGCTCTACGCGATGGTCGGCGCCCTGGTCGGCGACACCGCGGCCCGGCACGTCGGCCTCGGCGGACTGGTGATCAGCGCCCTGCTCTACGACCTGCTGCTGGCGCCCTTCGTGGTGCCGCTGGTGATGTACCTCGGCCGCCGCTTCGGCCGCGACCCGGTGGCCGCCGCGGACGACGACGAGGGCGGCTCCGGCCTGGGCACGCTGGCCCGCTACCGCACCACCCGCGACGCCTCGACGGGCCCGTCGTACAAGAAGCGGCGCGTGCCCGGCTTCGCCCGCCGCCCGTAACCGGACCGGCCCCCGGCCCCTGGCCGCCCGGCCCTCCGGCCCCGACCACCCGACCTCCCCGCATCCTGGAGCGCACGAGACGTGAGCAACATCCCCGAGACCGGCCGCACCCGACGGGTGACGATCCGTCTGGTGGTGCTGCAGATCCTGGTGCTGTCGCTGCTCGCCACCCTCGGCGGACGGCTGTGGTACCTGCAGATCCGCAACGCCAAGGAGTACACCGCGAAGGCGACCGGCAACCACATCCGCGAGGTGGTCGAGCCGGCCGTCCGCGGCGAGATCCTGGACGCCTCCGGGCGGGTGCTGGCCGGCAACGAGACCCGGCTGGTGGTCTCGGTCAGCCGCACCTCGCTGCTCCAGCAGAAGGACGGCGGCAAGGCGGTGCTGTCCCGGCTGGCCGAGGTGCTGGGGATGCCGGCCAAGGACGTGCAGGAGAAGGTCCGGCTCTGCGACGCCAAGACCCCGCAGCCCTGCTGGAACGGTTCGCCGTACCAGCCGATCCCGGTGACCAAGGAGGCGACCACCCAGCAGGCGATGCAGATAATGGAGCGCCGCGAGGACTTCCCCGGGATCACCGCGCAGCCCACCGCCGTACGCCGCTACACCGGCGCCGAGGGCGCCAACATGGCCCAGGTGCTCGGCTACCTCTCGCCGGTCACCGACGAGGAGGTCAGCAAGACCGCCGGCAAGAGCGGCCTGGACCGCTACCTGCCGGCCGACCAGATCGGGCGGGCCGGCCTGGAGTCGGTGTACGACCGCGACCTGCGCGGCACCGCGGGCATCACCAAGCTGGAGGTCGACAACCTCGGCCGGGTGATCGGCAACGCCGGCACCGTCGCCCCGCAGACCGGCGACAACCTGGTCACCAGCATCGACGCCCGGGTGCAGAAGGTGGTCGAGGACAACCTGGCGCAGGCCATGAACGACGCCAGGAACACCTTCGACAAGGTCACCAACCGCAACTACGAGGCCGACTCCGGCGCCGCCGTGGTGATGGACGTGCACACCGGGCGGATCGTCGCGATGGCGAGCGCCCCGACCTACGACCCGAACCTCTGGGTGGGCGGCATCAGCGGCAAGGACTACCAGTCGCTGACCAGCAAGGACTCCAACTTCCCGCTGCTGAACCGGGCCATACAGGGTCAGTCCGCCCCCGGCTCGACCTTCAAGGTCATCTCCACCACCGCCGCCGTGCAGGCCGGCTACTCGCTGGACGGCCGCTACGACTGCCCGAAGAGCATGACCATCGGCGGCCGCGAGTTCAAGAACTTCGAGAGCGAGAACTTCGGCCAGATCTCCCTGGAGAAGGCGCTGGAGGTCTCCTGCGACACCGTCTTCTACGGCCTGGCGTACGACCAGTGGATGAAGGACGGCGGCATCAAGCCCAAGAAGGACCCGGGCGACTGGTTCTTCAAGACCGCCCACGAGTTCGGCCTCGGCGCCAAGACCGGCATCGACCTGCCGTCCGAGGTCACCGGCCGGGTGCCGGACCGGCAGTGGAAGCAGTCCTTCTACGACAACAACAAGGACGCCTGGTGCGCCCAGGGGCAGAAGGGCGGCAACAGCTACTCCGACCAGATCGCCCGGGAGAACTGCGTCGACGGCTACCAGATGCGCGCCGGTGACGCCGTCAACTTCGCGATCGGCCAGGGCGACACCCTCGTCACCCCGGTCCAGATGGCCCGGATCTACTCGGCGCTCGCCAACGGCGGCACCTTCTACCGGCCGACCATCGCCAAGGCCGTGATAAGCCCGGGCGGGGACCTCGTCCGCGAGATCGCCCCGCACGAGGACGCCAAGTTCCCCGGCGACGAGAAGCTGCTCAGCTACATCAACCAGGCCACCGAGAGCGTCGTCAAGAGCGGTACCGCCGCCTGGAAGTTCAACGGCTGGCCGCAGGACAAGATCACGCTGCACGCCAAGACCGGCACCGCCGAGGTCGAGGGCAAGCAGACCACCTCCTGGCTGACCACGTACAGCAAGGACTACGCGGTCGTCATGACGATAAGCCAGGGCGGCACCGGCTCCGGCGGCTCCGGCGACGCCATCCGCCGGATCTACCAGGCGCTGTACGGCGTGGACGACAAGGGCGGCATCGACAGCGGCAAGGCGCTGCTGCCCGCGCCGCAGGCCGAACTGCCGAAGTTCAACCCGGACGGCACCGCGATCATCAAGCCGGTCTCGTACGGCGGCGTCGACGCGGCGCCGGGCGCCCAGGCCCAGGCCGTGGCCGCGGCTCCGGCGCTGCTCGACGCGGCCGCGGCGCAGCCGGCCCCGGCGACGGCCTTCCTCGACCGGACGCCGCCGGCCGACCGTCCGGCGTCGTACACCGCGGCCGACGCCGCGCTCGAACCCACGCGCGGACCGGGAAGGGGACGGGCATGACCTCCTACGGCTCGTACCGGCAGCTGCGGCTGGCCCCGCAACGCCGCGGGGTCTCCAAGGCGCTGTCCAAGGACTCCCCGCTCTGGCGGCTGGACTGGATACTGCTGGTGGCCGCCCTGGCCCTCTCGGCCGGCAGCTCGCTGCTGGTCTGGTCGGCCACCCGCGGGCGCGACTCGCTGACCCACGGGGACCCGCAGTACTTCCTGTACCGGCACCTGACCAACTTCGTGGTCGGGCTGGTGCTGTGCTCCGTGGTGATAGCGATAGGGAGCCGGCGCTTCCGCACGATCGTGCCGTTCCTGTACGTCGGCGTGCTCGTGCTGCTGCTGGCGACGCTCAGCCCGCTGGGCTCGACCATCAACGGCGCGCACTCGTGGATCCAGCTCGGCGGCGGCTTCTCGATCCAGCCGGCCGAGTTCGCGAAGCTCGCGATCGTGCTGGCGATGGCGGTCGTGCTGTCGGACCAGGTGGACGCGGGGGAGCGGGAGTTCCCCTCGCACCGGGCGGTGTTCCGGGGCCTGCTCTGGGCCGGGGTGCCGATGTGCATAGTGCTGTTGATGCCGGACGCCGGCTCGGTGATGGTGATGGCCGCGATCGTGCTGGGCATCCTGCTCGGCTCCGGCGCGGCGAACCGATGGGTGCTCGGCCTGCTGGTGGCGGGCACCGCCGGATGCGTGGCGATCTGGAAGTTCGGGCTGCTGAGCCAGTACCAGATCGACCGCTTCGCCGCCTTCGCCAACCCGCAGCTGGACCCGAACGGCGTCGGCTACAACACCGCGCAGGCCCGGATCGCGATCGGCTCGGGCGGGCTGACCGGCAAGGGGCTGTTCCACGGCACCCAGACCGTCGGGCAGTTCGTGCCGGAGCAGCAGACCGACTTCGTGTTCACGGTGGCCGGCGAGGAGCTGGGCTTCATCGGGGCGCTGGCGATCATCGCGCTGGTCGGCGTGATCCTGTGGCGGGCCTGCCGGATCGCCCGGCAGGCGACCGACCTGTACGGGACGATCGTGGCGGCCGGGGTCATCGCCTGGATGGCCTTCCAGGCCTTCGAGAACATAGGGATGTGCCTGGGCATCATGCCGGTCGCGGGCATCCCGCTGCCGTTCGTCTCGTACGGCGGCTCGTCGATGTTCGCCAACTGGATGGCCATCGGGCTGCTCCAGGCGGTGCGGAGCCAGCGGCCGATAGCGGCCTGAGCGCGCCCCGCCGTGCGGCGGCGGGGCCGGTCCGGGACTTCCCGGGC
>NZ_JBHVET010000620.1:0-5295 GCF_042802135.1 Kitasatospora sp. NPDC057512 | reverse complement strand
CCCCGGGGCCTTGCGGTGGCCGGCGGCCGGGGGCGGTGGTGCGTCCGCCCCCGTGCGCGGCCAGGTGTCCGGAGTCCGGTCAGGCGGTGGTCTTGGTCTCGTTGACGTAGCTGACGATGCTGAAGCAGCTGCCGTCGGAGGCCTCGCTCAGGACCTTCAGCGCCTGGAGGTCCAGGATGTTGGCGACGTGCGCCTCGACCTCGGCGGCCTCGTCGACGTTCTGCTGCTCCATGTTCTCGTCCATGGTCGGACTCCCTTCCACATCGGGGTTGCCGCGGCTCCGGCGAGCGGCTGCCCGCCGTTGCCGACCATCGTGGCCCGGGCCGCCTGCGCGGGACTTCGGAGCCGGTTGGGAGCCGGTATGTCCGCAGGTCGGGGCGGTCGCGGCGGCCCTCGGAGCCCCGCGATCCCGGCCCCGGCGGTCTCCCGCACCCCGTCCCACCTGCGGCCATACCGCCCGCCAGGCACTTCCGAACCGGGCCCGAAGCCGCGCCCGCGACCCTGGCCGGGAACGCCCGCGCCCCCGCACCACCGCCCCGCCGCGCACCCCCGCTCCACCGCCCCGCCCGCACACCCCGCTCCACCGTTCCGCCCGCACACCCGCCCCGTCGCGCACACCCGTTCCGCTTCGCCGCGCACGCCCCGCACCGCGAAGGACGACCGAAGGACGGCCACCATGCCCTGCCCACTCTGCGCCCAACTCGTCGGCACCAACGACCAGTTCTGCCCCTCCTGCGGCACCCCCAGGGCCGCCGCCCTCGACCTGGCCGCCGAGGAGCGCAAGCTGGTCACCGTGGTCTTCTGCGACCTGGTCGACTCCACCGCCCTGTCCGGCGCGCTCGACCCGGAGACCCTGCGCGAGGTCGTCCTGCGCTACTTCGAGCGGATGCACCGCCGCATCGAGGCGCACGGCGGCACCCTGGAGAAGTTCATCGGGGACGCCGTGATGGCCGTCTTCGGTGTCCCGGTGATCCGGGAGGACGACGCCCACCGGGCGCTGGCCGCCGCGCTCGCCATGCTGGAGGACGTGGAGGACCTCAACACCGAGCTGGACGCCACCCTCGGCGTCCGGCTGGACGTCCGGATCGGCGTCAACACCGGCCAGGTGGTGGCGGGTTCGGACGCCTCGGCGCGCCAGGCGCTGATCTCCGGCGAGACCGTGAACATCGCCGCCCGGCTGCAGACCCGGGCCGCCCCCGGCCAGGTGCTGATCGGCCCGCAGACGCTGCGCGCGGCCGGCCCGGCCGCCCAGGTGGACGAGGTCGGACCGCTGCACCTCAAGGGCAAGGCCGAGCCGGTCACCGCCTACCGCCTGGTCGGCCTGGACGAGGACGACCCGGAGCTGCTGCGCCGCTTCGACGTCCCGCTGGTCGGCCGGGAGCGCGAACTGGCCCTGCTGGACGCCGCGTTGGCCCGGGTGGCGGGCGGTCAGGGGGCCGAGCTGCTGCTGGTGGCCGGCGAGGCGGGGATCGGCAAGACCCGGCTGGTGCGGGACTGGCGCGAGCGGGTCGGCCGGCGCACCGCGCGCTGCGGCACCGCCCGCTGCCGCAGCTTCGGCGGGCAGGGCGTGCTGGCGCCGCTCGCCGAGGCGGTCCGGACCCTGCTGGACGAGCCCGAGGGCGCCGCCCCCGCCGAGGCGCTGGCCCGGCTGGACGAGGCGACGGCGCCGGGCCTCGACACCGGCCGCTCGCTGGAGCTGCTGGCCGCGATCCTGCGGGGCCGCACCGTCGAGCGCCCGGCCGTCCTGGTCCTGGACGACTGCCAGTGGGCCGGCCCCGCGCTGCTGGACGCCGTCGAGTGGCTGGCCGCCGAACTCGGCGCGGCCCCCGTGCTGCTGCTCTGCCTGGCCCGGCCCGAGATCCCGGCCGCCCGACCGGAGCTGCCCACGCTTCCGGTCGGCGGGCTGTCCTGGGACGAATCCGCCCTGCTGGCCGCCCAGTTGACCGAGCTGAGCGCCCACCAGGACGCGGTGCCCACCCGGCTGCTGGAGCGCGCCGAGGGCAACCCGCTGCACCTGGAGGAGCTGCTGGCCGCCCTCACCGAGACCGAGGGCCCCGCGCTGACGGACGAACTGCCGCCCACCGGACGGGCGTTGCTCAGCGCCCAGATCGACGGGCTGGAGCGCGACGAGCGCGCCACCCTCGACCTCGCCGCGGTCCTCGGCCGCGCCTTCACCGCCGCCGAACTCGCCGAACTCGCCCACGGCGGCAGCGACCAGGACGCCTTCGCCGACCCGCAGGACGACGTCTTCACCGGCCCGATCGACGGCCTGCCGGCCGGCCCGTCCACCTGGGTCGACGACACCCCGCCGCGGCTGCACGCCGCGTTGGCCCGGCTGGCCGAGCTGCGGCTGGTCGAACCGACCGGCACCGGCTACCGGTTCAGCAGCGGCCTGGTCCAGGAGTCGGTCTACCAGTCCATGTCCAAGCGGGCCCGCGCCGAGCGCCACGAGCGCGCCGCCGACCTGCCGGCCGTCCGCGCCACCGGGGACGCCGCCGTCGGCGGCCACCTGGAGCGCGCCCACCGCTACCGGCTGGAACTCGGCCTGCTGGACACCCGCACCGACGTGCTGCGCACCCGCGCGGCCACCGCCCTCGGCACCGCCGGGGCCGGTGCGCTGGCCCGCGCCGACCTGCCCGCCGCCACCGACCTGCTGGAGCGCGCGGTACGGCTGCACTACCCGGGCGAGCGCGCCACCGGCCCGGTGCTGCGCCGCCTCGGCGAGGCCCGGCTGGCGCTCGGCCGCGCCGAGGAGGCACTGCCCGTCCTCGCCCAGGTGCGGGACGCGGCCGCCGACCCGCTGGACGCCGCGCACGCCCGGCTCGCACTGGCCGCCCGCGGCCTGCCGCCCGGCCAGGACCAGCCCGCCGCGACCGCCCGCGCCGTGCTGCCGCTGTTCACCGACACCGGGGACGACCTCGGCCAGGCCCGGGCCGGGCTGCGGCTGGCCGAGGAGCACCTGCTGGCCGGCCGCCACACCGAGGCCGAACAGCTGCTGGACCGGGCGCTCGGCCAGGTCTCCCGCACCGACGCCGAGCTGGACCGGGCCGCCGTGCTGGCCGCACTGGCCGCCTCGCTGCTGGCCGGCCCGGAGCCCGTCCCGAACGCGACCTTCCGGCTGCGCGCCCTGCTCGCCGAGCACGGCACTGGCCGACGGACCGTCCGGGTCGCGCTGAACGGCCCGCTGGCCGTCCTGCTGGCGCTGCGCGACCGCCCCGAGGAGGCCGAGCTGCTGCTCGCCGAGGCCAACGGCCTGGCCGGGGAGCTGTCGCTGGCCGAGGCGATGGTCGCGCTGCCCGCGCTGACCGCCCAGGCGACGGCCGCGCTCGGGCAGAGCGGCCAGGCGCTGGACCTGCTCGCCGACGCCGCCGAGATCGCCCGCCACCAGGGCAGCGCCGCCCCGCTGCCGCGCCTCGCCCTGACCACCGCCCGGGTCCTGCTGGACACCGACCGCCCGGCCCAGGCCGCCCGGCACCTGGACGGCGCGGACGCCGTCGCCGCGCTGCCGCCGGTGCTCGCGATCGAGCTGGACGCGCTGCGCGGCCGGCTCGCCGCCGCCCGGGGCGAGGCCGCGCCGGCGCTGGACCTGACCGCCGCCGCCCTGTCCGCCGCCGAGGCCACCGAGTCGCTGCTGCTCCAGGCGCTGACCGCGCTCGACCGGGCGCACGCCCTGCTGCTGCTCGACCGCCCCGCCGAGGCCGCGGCGGCCGCCGCCACCGCCCGGGACCGGTTCGCCGCCAAGGGCCACCTGCCGGGCGTCCGGCGCGCCGAGCGGCTCGGGGGCACCCGGTGAGCGGCCCGGCCGGCCTCACCTGGAGCCTGCGCGACCGCACCCCCGCCGACCTGCCGGTGCTCGCCGACGCCGTCGCCTCCGCCGCCGAGGCATCCGACGGCGAGGGCACCGGCAAGGGCGTCCGGGTCTGCGTGGTCGACTCCGGGGTCGAGCCCGACCACCCGCTGGTCGGGCCGGTGCAGGGCGCCTGGGCGGTGGTCAAGGACCCGGCCACCCGGGAGCTGACCGTCCGCCCCGACAGCGCCGGCGACACCTGCGGGCACGGCACCGCCTGCGCGGGCATCATCCGCCGCACCGCCCCGGACTGCGAGCTCTACAGCGTCCGGGTCCTCGGCGAGCGCTTCACCGGCACCGGCGACATGCTGATCGCCGGGCTGCGCTGGGCCGTCGGGCAGGGCTTCGACGTGGTCAACCTCAGCCTCTCCACCACCCGGACCCGCTTCCTGGAGCAGCTGCACGCGATCGCCGACGACGCCTTCTTCGCCCGCACCGCGATCGTCGCCTCCGCCCACAACACCCCGGTGGAGAGCTACCCGTGGCGCTTCTCCTCGGTCATCTCGGTGGGCAGCCACCAGGAGGAGGACCCGGAGCTGCACCTGTACAACCCGGCGCCGCCGGTGGAGTTCTTCGCGCCCGGCCAGAACGTCCGGGTGCCCTGGCTCGGCGGCGCCACCATCCGCACCACCGGCAACAGCTTCGCGACCCCGTACGTGGCCGGGCTCTGCGCCCGCATCCTGTCCCGGCGGCCGAGGCTGACCACCTTCCAGCTGAAGAGCGCGCTCTACCTCACCGCGGCCAACGTCCAGGTCCCTTCCACCCCCACCCCGGAGGCGCCCGATGACCCTCAGCACTGACCCCGCCGTCGACCCGCTGGCCCGCGAGCTGCTCCAGTCCGTGGTGGACGTCGCCCGGGCGATCTTCGGCGCCCAGGCCGGCTCGGTGTGCCTGCTCGACGAGGCGGCCGGGGAGCTGGTCTTCCAGGCCGTCTCCGGGCGGGGCGAGGAGTCGCTGGTGGGCCGCCGCTTCCCGGCCGGCCGGGGGATCGCCGGCTGGGTGGCCGCCTCCGGCGAGCCGATGGTGGTGGACGACCTGGGCGCCAACCGCACCTTCGACCGGGACTTCGCCGAGTCCACCGCGTACGTCCCGACGGCCCTGATGGCCGCCCCGCTCACCCACGGCAGCCGGGTGCTCGGCGTCCTGGAGGTGCTGGACCCGGCCCCGCAGGCCCGCGCCAGCCTGCCCGAGCTGGACCTGCTGGCCATGTTCGCCCGCCAGGCCGCCGCCGCCCTGCGGGTGATCGCCGAGCGCTCCCCCGCCCCGGAGCCGGCCCCCGACCGGGCCGCCGCCCTCGGCCTGCTCGCCGACCTGGAGGAGCTGCTGCGCCGTCAGCCCTGACCGGGAGCGCCGTCCAGCCGGGCGATCTGCCCGCGCTCCAGCGCCGCGTACACCGTGCCGTCCGGGGCGACGGCGATGCCGTGCGGCTCGGCGCCCCCGCCCGGGAG
>NZ_JBHVET010000619.1:0-5300 GCF_042802135.1 Kitasatospora sp. NPDC057512 | reverse complement strand
CGCCGCGACCGCGCGCGTCACGCCGGCGAGGTGGCCGTCCGGCCGAGGTGCCGGGTGAGGAAGCGGGCCGCGCTGTCGGCCTCGGACCTGGGGAAGTCGAAGTGCCCGCCCGCGTTGGCGTGCAGCGTCTTGTCCGTCGAGGCGAAGGCGTCGAACAGCGCGAGGGCGGCCTCGCGCGGGATGCGCTCGTCGTCCCACTGCATGGCGAACTCGATCGGGACGGTGATCCGCCTCGCCTGCTCGACCAGGGCGTCGGGCCACATCAGCCCGAAGACCGCGGCCGTGATCCTGGGCTCGGCCGCCACCAGCGGCACCCCGAGCGCGGTGCCCATGGCGATGCCGAAGTAGCCCACCGGCCCGTCGGCGCCGATCTCCGGAAGCTCCTGGAGGGCGTCCAGGGCCGCCCGCCACTCGGGCACGGCGAGCTCCGCCAGGCGGGCGTTGTACCGGACGACGACCGGGCCCTCCGGCTCGCCCGCCGACTGCGCCGCGCGCAGGTCGGCGATGTCCGCCTCGTCCTGCGCGCTGCGCGGCCGGTCGCCGTGACCGGGCGCGTCGAGGACGGCGACATGGAAGCCGCAGCCGGCCGTCAGGAGCCGTGCCCGGCCCGCCATCGACGGGTGCTTCTTGTGGGCGCCGCCGCCGTGGCCCATCAGGACCAGGGGCGCGCGACCGGTGCCGTTGGCAGGGGAGGCGGGGGACCAGAGCACGCCGGGGACGCCG
This sequence comes from Kitasatospora sp. NPDC057512, assembly GCF_042802135.1. Lineage (NCBI taxonomy): Bacteria > Bacillati > Actinomycetota > Actinomycetes > Kitasatosporales > Streptomycetaceae > Kitasatospora > Kitasatospora sp. NPDC057512. The sequence goes on along the minus strand of NZ_JBHVET010000619.1, from coordinate 4,577 downwards.
CCCACGGTGAAGTCGCGTTCGGTCATGCCGTCCGTCGAGGACTCGGCGGTGAAGTGAAGGGACTGGGAAGAGCGCATCGGTGTGGCCTTTCGGGAGGTGCCTGCTCATCGCGGCGCTCCCGGCGACACCCTGCGTCAGTCGCCGGCCGTGAACCCCAAGGGGAGCACCCGTATCGGTACTGCGGTCACGGGTCTCACCTCCTCGGGCGGCGTCACGGTCGACTGCAAGGTACAAGCCCGAGCCTCGTCCCGTCCAATCCTTTTCCCGGCCACGTTCCCGGGTGCCAAGCGGCCGTACGCATTCCTACAAGACCGCCGCTTCCGCGCCCGGACAGGATGGGCTTCCGAAGGACCCCGACAAGGAGGTTTCATGCTGAAACACCTGAGAGTGGGAGCCGTGAAGAAGCGTCTGCTCGCGGTGCCCCTCGCCGTCGCGGCCGCCCTGGCGGTCTGCGTCGCCCCGGCCGCGTCCGCCGCCACCGGCGCGGGCGGCTCGGGCGGCCCTGGCGCCGGCCAGGCCGGCTTCTCGGCGCAGGCCCGGGGCCTGGGGCTGAGCGGTGCCCAGGCCAGGAGTCTGCAGGACCGGGTCGACGACTACCTCGCCAAGACCCCCGGGGCGAGCCAGGTGGCCGTCAACAAGGTCGCCCTGCCCGGCGGTGAGCTGCTGCTCCCCCTGCCCGGCGAGGAGCGGGCCCGCGACCTCGCCGCCGAGGGCGACTCCCCCGCCCTGTCCGCGGGCTGCCCGTACACCTACGTGTGCGCGTACAGCGGCACAAACTTCACGGGCGAGGAACTGCGCCTGTTCACCTGCAACTACCCGGTCCCCATCCGCTGGGGCGGGACCGGATCGTGGATCAACAACCAGCGCTCCACGCTGTACGCCAGGTTCTACGACGTCAACGGCAACGTCGGCTGGACCTCGCCCGGCGGCTACAGCGAGGACCGCGCGGCCCCCTGGGGCTGGGTCTACTGGCTCAGCCCCTGCTAGAACGGCGTCGCCGCAGTGGGAAGTCGGCCACACCGACTTCCCACTCACTAGCACACCGGCGTCCGGAGCACGCCGAGAACGGTCCACTGCGGGTGCTCGGCATGATCGCGTTGCTACGTTCCGAATCATGGATTTCAACAGCATCGCGAATTCGTTCGTCCAGCACTACTACGCGACCTTCGACGGCGGCCTCGCCACCCGCAACAACCTGGCGAGCCTCTACCACCCCGAGTCGATGCTCACCTGGGAGGGCAAGCAGGTCCAGGGGGTGCCGGGCATCATCGAGACGATCAGCAGGCCCGAACTCGCCGTCGTCAAGCACAGCGTCACCTCCTCCGATGCCCAGCCCGCCCCGGGCGGCGGCGTCCTGGTCGCGGTGACGGGCAGCCTCGCCCTCGACAACGCCTTCGACAAGCCGATGCTCTTCACCGAGACCTTCAACCTGCAGCCGCTCCCCAACCAACCCGGCGGCTTCTTCATCTACAACCAGATCCTCCGCCTCGTCCTCGCCTGACCCGGACAAACGCCCCCGCCGGTGCTGCGGCTGCGTGAACTGGCCGACGGCGACGCCGAGTCCGTGCGCCGCATCCACGCCGACGGCGCCGCCGCGGACCTGTGGTTCGGCGCGATGACCGGCACCCAGGCCCTCGCCTACGTCCGCGAGGCCGCCGCGAACCCCGCCCTCCTCCTCGTGCGCGGCATCGAGGTGGACGGGGACCTGCTCGGCGTCGTCCGGCTCCGGCTCGACCCCGACCGCGGCACCGGCCGGCTCAGCTACATCGTGCGCGAGGACGCCCGGGGCAACGGCCACGCCACCGCCGCCGTACGGCGGTTCCTCACCGGCGACGACCTGCCCGCCCGGGTGCTCGCCGTCCACCGGGAGGCCAACCCCGCCTCCGGCCGGGTCCTCGCCAAGGCCGGATTCACCCTCACCCGCACGGGCGCCGGCCTCGTCCACCACGAGCGTGCGTGCCGCTGAGCGACCCGGAGTGGGACGTCGGCCCGGCCGACTTCCCACTCCGGCACGGAACCGCACCTGCCCGTCCCGACCCTCCGGACGCCGCCCTGACGGGTGACACCGGGCCGTCGGGGGGCGCATATCAGGGCCGTTGCGCGGTCCAGGTGTGGTCGCGGACGTCGATGACGGGCATGCCGGCGGCCAGGGCGGCGGTGACGCCCTCGTGGGTGTTCTCGAAGGCCAGGCACCGGCCGGGGCCCACGGCCAGTTCGGCGGCGGCCAGGAGGTAGGCGTCCGGGGCGGGCTTGAGGCGGGCCACGTGCTCGCGGGCGATGACGGTCCGGAACAGGCCGTCCAGGCCCGACGCGGCCAGGCCCGCGCGGACGACCCGGCCGTCGTTGGCCGAGGCCACCGCCAGGGGAACGGTGCGGGCCAGGTCGCGCGCTAGGTCGGCGACCCGGGCCACCGGACGGGCCCGGCCGGCGAGGGTGAGCCAGTGCGCGCGGGTGCGGGCGACGAACTCCGGGTCCGTGTCGGGGAGATGGAGGCCGAGGTCCCGGTGCAGTCGCTCGCGCAGGGCGGTCAGGTCGGCCAGGGGCGCGTCCTGCAGCCACGGTTCGGGGACGGTGAGGCGCAGGTCGGTGAAGCTGGCGCGGACGGCGTCGGTGTTGAGGGCGCCGGTGTCGACCAGGGTGCCGTCGAAGTCGAAGACCACGGCGGCCGGGCGCAGTGCGGCGAGGAGTTCACGGTCGGGCCCCGGTGTGCGGGGGCCGGTGGCGGCGGGGTTCATCGGTGGGTTCCGGTGGGCTGCCGTGCGGGGGCGGGCGTCCGGTGCAGGGCGCGGGCGGCCAGGGCGTGGATCTGGGTGCCGGTGGCGGTGAGGAAGGGGCGGGGGCCGTACATGACGGGCAGGTCGGTCCAGGTGCCCTCCTCGGTCTGGGTGTCGACGAGGAAGCGCAGGGCGCGTTCGACGGCGCCTCGGGGCGGGTCGGGGTGGTGGGTCAGGGCCGTGACGGCCAGGCCGGTGGCGGTGGGGCTGGAGTGCGGCTCGCCCGGGACGCGGGGCCAGCTGCCGTCGGGGCGCTGGGCCGCGAGCAGGGCGTCGGTGGTGGCGCGGGTCCGCGTCCCGGGCGGGAGCAGGGTGCTGATCTCGGCGGCGCCGTAGGCGGGCGGGGCGTACCAGTCGCTCGCCCAGTGGCCGTGGGCTCCTTGGCCGGTGAGCCAGCGGCGGGCGGGGGCGAGGTCGATGCCGGGCAGGGCGGCGGCCTCGATGCCGGCCACCATGTGGGCGACGACGTCGGGGACGGGGGTGTCGTCGCTGGAGTGCCAGGTGGTCCACAGGCCCGCTTCGGTCCGGCAGCGGCGTGCGTAGCCGGTGGCGGCGGTACGGACGCGGTCGGCCCAGTGGGTGCCGCCCAGCGCGAGGAGGGTGTTGCCGGTGGTGTCGTTGTCGGAGTCGAGTGCTGCGGCGCACGCCCAGCCGCCGTCCTCCTGCTGGGCGGAGGCGAGGAAGGACAGGGCGGCGGGGAGTGCGTGCGCGTCGAAGTCCGGGTGGCCGCGCAGGGCGCGGACCATCAGGCCGGTGTCCCACACCTCGCTGACCATGAAGCGCCAGGTGCCGTCGGGGTGCTGGTCGGCCAGCAGGCTGTCCCGGCAGCGGCGGGTGACCGGGTGGTCCGGGGCCGTCCGGGTCAGTGCCAGGTGCAGCATGCCCGTGACCAGGGGCATGCCGTAGAAGGAGCCGTCCGCGGACTGGGCGCGCCGGAAGTCGTCGAGCGAGCCGGCCGGCGGGGGCAGGGCCAGGGCGGAGCGGGCGATGGCCTCGAAGGAGAGCAGCATGAGCCGTTGCCAGGGCTTGAGGCGGCTGCCGCGCTCGTCTCCCAGCGCGGCCTCGGTGTCGGCCAGCAGTCGGCCGGCCTGGGCGCCGGGCGCGCCGAGGGCACACGCCAGGGCGTGCAGGTACAGGGCCCGCCGTGCGTGCGGCCCGGCCGCGGCCGACAGGGCGGTGAACGCCGGGAGCGTCCCGTCGGCGGTGGCCGCCTCGACCAGCCACCGGTCGGCGGCCGCCACGAAGGGGTCGTGCCGCTGCACGGCGGCGCCCCGCAGCCAGGCGACGGCCCGCGCCCGGGCCCGCGCGGCCCGGTGTCCCCCGACATGTGCCAGCGAGCAGGCGACGACCGCGTTCTCCAGCACGCGCGGCTGCGACGGCGTCCGCCAGGCGCCGTCGGCGCCCTGGGTCCCGACCGCGAACCGGGCGGCCCTGCCGAGGCAGTGCGCCGCGTCCGCGGCGATCCCGGTCACGGCCTCCGTGGCGGACGGCCCGTGACCGTCCACCATCGCTGCGAGAAAACGCAACACCCCACCCCTTTCCCCGGCACGCCCCGCTGGCGCCCCTCGTGGACCGGGCCCCGTCGGCGCACGCCTCGGTTCCGCGGTATGGCCGGCGATCAGCCTCGTCGGCGCCTCACGTTAGCGGCCCCCGTGGCAGCAGGGACATGACATGGGTCACTCGCTGCTCGCGGCCGACGGCCTCCTGCCTGCGGCGACGTGCGCGCAGGGTCGTTGGGACACCGTCGGGTCCGTCGCGGAGGTCGACCGCTCCGGGTGCCGAACGGCCCGGGCTGTCCGGGCC
>NZ_JBHVET010000618.1:0-5317 GCF_042802135.1 Kitasatospora sp. NPDC057512 | reverse complement strand
GGGGCGGGCACCGGGCCGAAAACGGCGGGCGCCGGCGGGCCGCGCCGGAAAAAGGGCTTGCACCTGACGCTGCGGGAGGCGGCATCGTGGCGCGGGTCGAGCCCGAAGGAGACCCCCGTGACCCGCCCGGACCCCCCGCGCCGCCCCCGCCGCCTGCTCGCCGTGCTGACCGTCGCCCTGCCGCTGGCGGGCACGCCGGCCGCGGTGACCGCCGTCGTCCTGCTCGGCGACGCGGCGCACCGGGCCGTCCCGTCCGCCACCGTCCTGGCCTCCGTGGCGGCGGCGCTGATCGGGCACCTCGCCCCCGGTGTCCCGCAGCCGTACGGTCGGTGAACTTCCGACGGCGGGGCTGCCGAACGTCTACATGCGCGTAGTAGCTTCGCGAGGGCCCCCGACCCGGCCGGCCACCGACCCCCGAGCGAAGGTGCGCGATGTCGACCCTGACCTACCCGGAAGCGATAGGCGTCGGCCTGCTCCAGGGCGTGACGGAACTCTTCCCGGTCTCCAGCCTCGGCCACAGCATCCTGCTGCCCGCCCTGGTCGGCGGGAGGATCCAGCACGACCTCGACATGACCGCCGAGGGCTCGTCGTACCTCGCCGCCCTGGTCGCCCTGCACCTGGCCACCGCGCTCGCCCTGGTGGTCTACTTCCGCAAGGACTGGGTCCGGGTGGTCGAGGGGCTGTTCGGCTCGATCCGGCACAGCCGGGTGGAGACCCGCAACGAGAGGCTCGCCTGGCTGCTCGTCCTGTCCACCATCCCAGTCGGCGTGGCCGGCCTCGCACTGGAGAAGGCCCTGCGCAACGCGCTCGGCAAGCCCGTCCCGGCCGCGGTCTTCCTCGCCCTCAACGGGCTCGTGCTGCTCGGCGCCGAGCGGCTCAAGCGCGGCGGCACCGGCCGCCGCCGGGCCGGACACACCGCCGGACCCGCCGCCGACGAGCCGGGCCTGGACCCGGCGATCGCCTCCGACCGCCGGCTGACCAGGCTCGGCTACGGGCAGGGCGCCTGGATCGGCGCCGCGCAGATCCTCGCGCTGTTCCCGGGCATCAGCCGCTCCGGCGTCACCATGAGCGCCGGCATCCTGCGCGGACTGCACCACGAGGACGCCGCCCGGTTCTCCTTCCTGCTCGCCACCCCGGTCATCCTGGCCGCCTCGGTGCTCAAGGTGCCCGAGCTGTTCAGGCCGGAGAACTCCGGCGTGCTCGGCCCCGTCCTCGCGGGCAGCCTCGCCGCCTTCGTGGCCGGCTACGTCTCGGTGCGGTTCCTCACCCGGTACTTCGAGACCCGCAGCCTGACGCCGTTCGCGCTCTACTGCTTCCTGGCCGGCGTCGGCAGCGCGGTCTACCTGTCGCTCTGAGCCGTCCGGCCGCCGCTCCGGGCCGTCCGGCCGCCGCTCTTCGCCGTCCGGGCCGCCTCGCCCAGGATCCCGGCGAGGTCGGCCGGCCGGGAGAACATCGGCCAGTGCCCGGTGTCCAGCTCCACCAGCCGCCAGTGGCCGTCCGCGACCAGCCCGGCGACCACCGGCGGCGGCTCCGGCCAGTCCATCAGGCACTTCACGTACACCGTCGGGAGATCGCTCAACGGGCCCTCCAGGAAGGCCGGTTCGGTCAGCGAGGGGCCCGGGTGCGGCGTCGCCCCCGCGGCGATCCGGGCGATCTGCCCGACCGTCAGCCCCTGCTCGGCGAACTCGGCCGGCGGCAGCGGCGGCCACCAGCCCCCGTGCGCGGCCAGGTCGGCCCGCAGCGCGGCCGGCTCCGGCAGCTGGTCGGCGAAGGACTCCCCCGCCACCGGCACGTTGGCGTCCACCAGGACCAGCCCGGCCAGCCGCCCGCCGATCCGCTCGGCGGCCTGGCCCACCGGGATGCCCGCGTAGCTGTGCCCGACCAGCACCACCTCGCGCAGGTCCAGCCGCTCCACCTCGGCGACGACGTCCGCCACGTGTGCCCGCTGCCCGGCGGGCGCGCCGCGCTTCTCCGCGAGCCCGGAGAGCGTCAGCGGGTACGCCCCGTGCCCGGCCGCGCGCAGCTCCGCCGCGACCTCGTCCCACGCCCAGGCGCCGAGCCAGGCGCCCGCCACCAGCACAAAGTTCGCCATGGGCGGCACCGTAGCGCGCGGGCGTGACGGCGGCCCGGAAAGCGACGGGAAACACCACGTGGAGGAACGGTGGGGGCACCCCGCCCGCGCCGGGCGCCCCCACCGCTTCCCGGGTCAGCCGGCGGTGAGGCCCAGGGCGGCCAGCCGGGTCGGGTCGGTGAGGATGTCCAGCCCGGTGATCCGGCCCTCGTGGACGGTGAACGACATGACCGACAGCGGGCGGCCCCCGGCGAAGGACACCACCCCGGGCGAGCCGTTGACCAGGACCGGCCGGCCGTCGGCGGCGAAGCGGGCGAAGGCGATCGCCTGCGAGGCGACGTCCGCCGCGCCGCGGCGCAGCATGCTCGGCACCAGCGTGCCGCCGTCCGACCGGGCCACCACGTCCGGGTCGAGCACGGTCAGCAGAGCGTCGAAGTCCCCGCCCCGGGCGGCGCTCAGGAAGGCCTCCACCACCTCGCGCTTGCGGCCGTTGTCGGAGTCCGCGGCCGGGGTCGCGCCCTGGACCCGGCGGCGGGCGCGGCTGGCCAACTGCCGGGTGGAGGCGGAGGTCCGGCCGAGCACCTCGGCGATCCCGTCGAAGGGCACCTCGAACATGTCGTGCAGCACGAAGGCCACCCGTTCGGCCGGCGAGAGCGTCTCCAGGACCACCATCAGCGCGAGCCCGACCGAGTCCGCGACCAGCACCTCGTGCACCGGGTCCAGCGCCGACAGCCCGCCGACCACCGGGTCCGGCAGCCGTACCCGGCCCTCCTGCTCGGGCAGCGGGTCCTCCCGGCGGGAGGCGCGGGAGCGCAGCTGGTCCAGGCAGACCCGGCCGACCACGGTGGTGAGCCACGCCCCGAGGTTGCGCACCCCGCCCACGTCGCTGCGGCTCAGCTTCAGCCAGGCCTCCTGGACGGCGTCCTCGGCCTCGGCGAGCGACCCGAGCATCCGGTAGGCCACCGTCCGCAGCTGGGGGCGCTCCGCCTCGAAACGCCGGGCCAGTTCGGCCGGTTCGACCGGTCCAGCCGGTTCGGTCAGTTCGGCCGGTTCGGCCGGTTCGGCCAGGTCGACTGGTTCAGCCGGTTCGGCCGGGAGGTTTTCCTCGCTCACCCTGTCACATCCTCGGGTCGGGATCCGTCGGTCCAGTGACGGACGCTAACCGACCGGGAGGACACCATGACCACCACCACCCGCACCGCCCGCACCGCGCGCATGAGGAACCCCGCCATGGTCCTGCCGGACGCCATGCAGGGCATCCGAACCGTCTACCAGGCCGCGTACCAGGGCGGCGCCGACCCGAAGCTCCTGGAGCTGGTGCACCTGCGGGCCAGCCAGATCAACGGCTGCGGCGCCTGCGTGTTCGCCGGCGTCCAGGGCGCCCGGAAGCACGGCGAGACGGACGAGCGGCTGCACGCGGTGGCCGCCTGGCGCGAGGCGCCGTTCTTCACCGACGAGGAGCGCGCCGCCCTCGCCCTCACCGAGGCCGCCACCCGGATCGCCGACCGCTCGGGCCGGGCCGTCCCGGACGACGTCTGGGACGCCGCCGCCGACCTCTTCACCGAGGAGCAGCTCTCCGCGATCATCCTGATGATCGGACTGACCAACCTCTTCAACCGCCTCAACACCACCGTCGAGGAGCCCGCCGGCGCCACCTGGTGACCGCCCGGTGCGCCCTCCCGGCAGGCGAGAATGGGGGCCGTGAGCACCTCCTGGACCACCTTCGGCGGCGACCTGCACCTGGACCTCACCGAGCGCCGGGCCGCCGGCGCCGGACTGCGGGCCGCCCTGGAGGACGCGCTGCGCGAGGCCGTCCAGGACGGGCGGCTCACCCCCGGCACCCGGCTGCCGTCCTCCCGGGCCCTCGGCGAGGACCTCGGGATCGCCCGCAACACCGTGGTCGAGGCGTACGGCCAGCTCACCGCCGAGGGCTGGCTCAGCTCCCGGCAGGGCTCCGGCACCACCGTCGCCCGGCGGACGGTCCCGGAACCGGTCCGGGGCCGGCGGCCGGCCCCCCGGGCGGTGCGGGGACGGCCGGCCGCCCGGTACGACCTGATGGCCGGACGGCCCGACCTCTCGCTCTTCCCCCGCACCGCCTGGCTGGCCGCCGCCCGCCGCGCCCTCGCCACCGCGCCGCACGAGGCCCTCGACTACGGCAGCCCGCTCGGCCGGATCGAACTGCGGGAGGCGCTCACCCACTACCTGGCCCGGGTCCGCGGCGTGCGCACCGACCCCGACCACCTGCTCGTCTGCACCGGCGTCACCCAGGGCCTCGGCCTGCTCTGCGCCGCCCTCCGCGAGCGCGGCGCCCGCACGCTGGCCGTCGAGGAGTACGGGCTGCCGCCGCAGCACGCGGTCGCCCGGGCCGCCGGGCTCGCCACCGCCCCGGTGCCGCTGGACGCGGACGGCGCCCTGGTCGACCGGCTCGACCCCCGGGCCGGCGCCGTCCTGCTCACCCCCGCCCACCAGTTCCCCACCGGCGCGGCACTCTCCGCCGACCGGCGGGCGGAGGCGGTGCGGTGGGCGCGGGAGCAGGACCGGTACGTCATCGAGGACGACTACGACGGCGAGTTCCGCTACGACCGGCAGCCGCTCGGCGCGATGCAGGCGCTGGATCCGGAACGGGTGGTGTACGCCGGGACGGCCGCCAAGAGCCTCGCGCCGGGCCTGCGGCTGGCCTGGCTGGCCCTGCCGGACGCGCTGGTCGAGCCGGTCGCCCGGCTGAAGGCGCTGGCCGACACCATGTCCCCGGTGCTGGACCAGCTGACACTCGCCGAGCTGATCACCTCCGGCACGTACGACCGCCACGTACGGCGCTGCCGGCTGCACTACCGGCGCCGGCGCGACCACCTGGTCGCGGCGCTCGCCGAACACGCCCCGCACGTCCGGGTCACCGGCATCGCGGCCGGCCTGCACGTCGTCCTCCGACTGCCGCCCGGATCCACCCCCGAACCCGAACTCCTCGCCCGCGCCCAGCAGTCCGGCCTCGCCCTCCACGGCCTCGCCTGGCACCGCACCACCCCGTCCCCCGCCGGGGCCCCACCCGCCCTGGTCATCGGCTACGCCACCTCACCGGACCACGCCTTCCCGGCGGCGGTCCAGGCCCTCTGCGAACTGCTGCGCGGGGCCTGAGCGGGAGGGGCTACGGGACGAGCCCGCGTCCACGCGGGAAACCGCCGGAGGCGGCGCCCCGCCGCCGGGGCCGGTGCGGGAGCGGCGGTCCGCCCGCCCCCTCGGGGGTGGGGG
>NZ_JBHVET010000617.1:0-5340 GCF_042802135.1 Kitasatospora sp. NPDC057512 | reverse complement strand
GCGCCGAACAGCCCGGCACCGCGCCGAGCCGCCCCGAGCGCCGCGGCCACGCCCTGGCCGCCGCGCCCGCGCCGGCCGCGGCCCCGGCCGGCCGGCTCGACCCCGCCGAGTACGTCGGCGACGCCGCCGCCCGGACCGGCTTCGGCGGCCTGGAGGCGATCGACGAGATCACCATGGTCGCGGTGCCCGACCTGATGAGCGCCTACCAGCGCGGCGACCTCGACGACGAGGGCCTGCGCACCGTCCAGCTGGCGGTGATCTCGCACTGCGAGCAGATGGGCGACCGGATCGCCGTCCTGGACCCGCCGCCCGGCCTCAACGCCCAGCGGATGCGCACCTGGCGCAACGACGAGGCGGGCTACGACTCCCGCTACGCCGCGCTCTACTACCCGTGGATCAAGGTGTTCGACCCGGCCAGCGGCCGCAACGTGCTGGTCCCGCCGAGTGGCCACGCGGCCGGGGTGTGGGCGCGCAGCGACGCCGAGCGCGGCGTGCACAAGGCGCCCGCCAACGAGGTCATCCGCGGCGCGGTCGACCTGGAGCTGCGCCTCAGCAAGGGCGAGCAGGACCTGCTGAACCCGATCGGCGTCAACTGCGTCCGGGCGTTCCCCGGTCGCGGCATCCGGATCTGGGGCGCGCGCACCCTCTCCTCCGACCCCGCGTGGCGCTACCTGAACGTGCGCCGGCTGTTCAACTACCTGGAGGAGTCCATCCTCCTGGGGACCCAGTGGGTGGTCTTCGAGCCCAACGACGACCGGCTGTGGTCCAGCATCCGCCGGAACATCACCGCGTTCCTCACCGAGGAGTGGCGGCGCGGGGCCCTGTTCGGCCAGACCGCGGCCGAGGCCTTCTACGTCAAGTGCGACCGCGACAACAACCCGCCGGAGTCCATCGACCTCGGCCAGGTGATCTGCGAGATCGGCGTCTCGCCGGTGAAGCCCGCGGAGTTCGTGGTGTTCCGGCTGTCCCAGTTCTCCGACAGCACGAGCCTCGTCAACGAGTGACCGGCCCGGTCGGCACCACACCCCTCGGCGCCACTTCCCGGCACCGTCGGCACCCCTCGCATCGGAAGGTGACACAAACCCATGGCTGAAGGCGATCCGCTCTCCACACACATATTCGGTGTCCAACTCGGCGGCTACAACGTCGAGTCCGTCAAGGAGATCAGCAACCTGACGGTCGAACAGGACGTCGTCGAGTACAAGCAGGTGACCCAAGAGGGCAAACTGATCGTCCGCAAGCAGCCCGGCGCCCGGCTCCCCGGCGAGGTGACCATCACCCGCGGCCTGGACAAGAGCGGTGCGTTCACGGACTGGATCAAGGAGACCCTCAACAACGGGGCGATCAACACCGCGCGGCAGAACCTCACCATCGAGGTCAAGGACACCACCGGTGCCACCCTGCGGCGCATCCAGCTCCTCAACGCCTGGGCAAGCCGCTGGGAGGGCCCGACCCTCAGCGCCGGCGAGTCCAGCGCCGCCACCGAGACCGTGACCATCGTGTTCGAGGAGATCTCGGTCGAATGACATCCTCCCCTCCGAGGGAGGGGATTCCTGGCTCACGCTGCCTGATCGCCCTGCGGACGTTCAGGTCTTCCACGATCAACACCAGCCGGGGCGAGACCAGCCCGGACGAGCATCACGCGGGCGGAGTTCTTATCGCGAGGCGATACGGCTCCGCACGCGGTGCACGAGTAGATCCTCTCGGAGAGGGGGAGACGGTGCTTGGCTCTCACACCGCAGTGCGCACAATCCATCGTGGTGTGCGAGGGGCTGACGAGATACACGGCCCGTCCGTGTTTGCGGGCCATCTCGACCAGCGCGGCCTTCGTGGCACCGATCGCGGCATCGGCCGCCTTGTTGGCCATGGTGGTCTTGGCGAGGAATTTCGGCCGGAAGTCTTCCACCGCAATCGCGTCGTGGTCGCGCACCACCGACTTGGCCCACTTTCGAGCCGTGTCCTGTCGGCGGTTGACGATCTTCCTGTGGAGCTTGGCCGCCTGCAGCCGGGCCCTTTGGTAGCCCTTGGTCTGGGCCTTTCCCTTCGGCTGCCGCCTACGGGCCATCTGCCGCTGGTAGTGAGCGAGTTTCTGCGCGGCACTCTTCCCGTGCCGAGGGTGGGGAAGGTCGTGGGCGTCACTGGTTGTGGTGGCGATCTCCCTGACGCCCCAGTCGATCCCGATGACACGGCCGGTGACGGGCAGCGGCTCGACTTGGGACAGGACCACGAAGGAAGCCCACCAGTGCCCGGAATCGTCGCGGAACACCCGTACGCTGGACGGGTCGGAAGGCAGGTCGCGGGACCACACCACGGTCAGTACGATGCCGCCGGCCAGATGCAGTCTGCCGTCGTTGATCCGGAATCCGCGCCGGGTGTAGTTGAGCGAAGGAAGCGTCTCCCGCTTGCGTTTCGGTCTGGGCATCCCAGCGCGCTGACGCATCGGCAGCTTCGCCTTGATGTCCTTCATGGCCTTGGCTCTCGACGTGGAGAAGTCCCGGACGACCTGCTGCTGCGGCACCGATGCCCCATCGCGCAGCCACGCCATCGCACGGCGCGCCTTGGTGAGGAGCCTGTCCAGGTCGGCGGGACCGCAGGTGCGCTTGCTCCCGGAGTCGGCCCGGTTGTGCAGGTAGATCGTGCGGGACAGATGGACGCACTCGTTCCACAGCCATCGGCACCGGCCCCACTCCGCTTCCAGCAGGGCGGACGCGGAGGACGACACACGTAGCCGGTACGTGTACCTGGCGTGCCGGGCACCGTCCACTGTCGACGCTTTCGTCATGACCGCAACGTAACAGCACCCACTGACAATGAATGAGAGTGCAGGTCAGAACAGATGCGCAGAGACCTCCGCCACTGCGGGGCTCCGAGCCGCGGACCGATTCGCTCCTCCGTCGAATCCGGGGACATCCGAGGAGTGATTCGGTGAGGCGGAAGATCGGCCTGGAGGAGCTGCTGGAACGGGCTCCGGCCCCCCAGAACACCGCGCCGCAGCAGCAGGCCCCGGCGGCAGCGGCGGCGCAGCCCCGGGGGCGGGCGCCGCACACCGAGTTCGAGTTCGAGCTGCCGATCGGCTACGTGGACGACGAGGGCACCGTGCACCGGCACGGCGCCATGCGCCTGGCCACCGCGCGCGACGAGCTGATGCCGCAGATCGACCTGCGGGTCAAGGAGAACCCGGCCTACCTCAGCGTGGTGCTGCTCAGCCACGTGATCACCCGGCTCGGCGACCTCACCGACGTGCACGCCGGGATCGTCGAGCGGATGTACGCCACCGACGTGGCCTTCCTCCAGGACCTCTACCAGCGGATCAACAGCGAAGGCCACACGCGCGCCGCGGTGACCTGCCCGCACTGCGACGGCGCCTTCGAGGTCGACCTCGCCGGTGGGCGCCTGGGGGAATCGTGACGTACGCGCCTGCTCGGCTGTACGAGGAGATCGCGTACATCGCCTACCACTTCCACTGGCAGCGGGAGGACATCCTCGACCTGACCCACCGCGAACGCGGGCAGTGGGTCAGGGAGATCGCCCGGCTCAACACCCGCATCAGTGAAGGCGGGTGAGCCGGGTGGGGCTTCGGGACTGGATCGGCCGGCGTCGGGGCGGCGGCGACACCGCCGTCGGCGACGGCGGTGCTGACGGTGCGCCCGGCGGTACGGGCGAGGTCGTTCAGCGGCGACCGGCGGCGGGGGACGGGGGCTGGCGCGCGGTCGCGCCGCTGGTCCCGACCCTGGCCGGGCCGGGCCACGGCGTCAGCGACGGCCTGAGGTTCCGCTCCCGGCTCAGCGCCTGGCAGGACCCCTCCCTCTGCGGGCCGCTCGGCCACGCGGTCCTCCCGACCGCGCCGGCCGGCATCCTGCGGGCGGTGGCGGGGCCGGGCTCCCCGGCGCCCGTCCGCACGGGCGGGGACGAGCTCGTCGTGCCGGTCCTCCCGAGGGAGTCCGGGGCGGAAGAGCCGGTGGAGAGCGGGGAGTCGGCGGCGCCTCGGCAGGCCCGGCCGGTCCAGCGGTCCGTCCGGCTGCGGCGGCTTCCGGTGCGTTCGGGGCCGCGTCGGGCACGCGCGGGCGGGGCCTCCGGCGGTGCGCCGGGGGCCGCCGCGGCGACAGCCGGAGCAGCGGAGCCCGGTGAGTCGAACTCCGCTGGGGTGCGGGGTAGTTCACCGCAACCTACGGTGCCGACGGCCGATGCCGGGGCGATGCCCGTTGGGGCCACTGCCTCCTCGCGTCCGTCCGACGCGGTGGTCCGGGCCGACCGTCCGGTCCGTCCGCGCGCCGTCGGCGCACCGTTGACCGTCGCGCGGCGCCCCCGGGCCCTGCCGGTACGCCCGGTGACGGCCGTCCCGGGTGCGGTCGGCGGGCGGGACACCGCCGCCGAGCCGTCGGGCCGGGTCACGGATGCGCTGCCGCTATCCGCAGCGGCGACGGGCGAACCCATTGAGGGCTCACGGCCGTCCGTGAGCTCCGAGGTCGTCGTACGGACCTCGCCGGGTACGGGAGCCACCGCTGCGCCCGCGCGGGGCGAAGGGGTGGTCCAGCGCGCCGCCGTGTCGGGTGGTGGCGCGGCCGCCCGCCCGGTCCTCGGCGCGCCCCTGACCGCGCTGCCCGCCAGCGCCTCGCCCCTGGCCACCGGCGGCCCCCGGGCCACTGGTGCCCCGTCGGGTACGCCGGCCATGCCCGTCGTCGCCGCCGATCCGGGGCCCACCGGCTCCGGGGCGGGCGGGACCGACGGTGCCCGGCCGTCCGGGGGCGGGGTCCGTGACGCCGCCACCACCCCTTCCCGCCGTGCTCGTACGGGCAGCGAGCCGGGCAACCCGGCACCGGCGCGGCCCGACCGTGGGTCCGCCGGGAGCGCACCTGTCCAGCGCACGCCGTCCGGGGCCGGTGCGCCCGCGCCTTCGTCGTCGCCGACTCCGGGTCGTGCCGCGTCGGATCGGCCCGGTCCGGCCTCCACCGGTAGGGGCAGGGCCGTTGAGGGCGCGCCGGTCCAGCGCGCTACGTCCTCGCCGACGTCCGATCGTGCCGCGCCGACCCAGCCCGGTCCGGTCCCCTCCCGCAGGGGTGGGGCCGTCGAGGGCGCGTCCGTCCAGCGTGCGACGGGCTCGCCCGCGTCGTCGGCACCGGCTCCCGGTCGTGGCACGTCGGCTCAGTCCGACCCGACCTCCGTGCGTAGGGGTGGGGCCGTGGAGGGCGCTACGTCCGCGCCTGTGCCGTCGGCGTCGACCGGATCCGGTCCGGCCCTCGCCCGTAGGAGCGGGACCGCCGAGGGCGCGTCCGTCCAGCGCTCCACGTCCGCGCCCGCGTCCTCGGCGCCGACTCCCGAACGTGCCACGCCGACCCAGCC
>NZ_JBHVET010000616.1:0-5353 GCF_042802135.1 Kitasatospora sp. NPDC057512 | reverse complement strand
CACGCGGAAGGGCCCCTCCGGAGCTCCGGAGGGGCCCTTCCGTCGTCTCACGGGCCGGGTCAGTTCGCCCGGAAGCCCTCGTAGGCGTTGTAGAGGGCCGCGCCGCCCTCGTGCTCCTCGCCGCGCTCGACGATGTCGCCGAGCAGCCAGGCCTCCACGCCGCGGTCCTCCAGGATCGACAGCACGGCGTCCACCGAGTGCGGCGGGACGACCGCGACCATGCCGACGCCCATGTTCAGCGTCTTCTCGATCTCCAGGGTGGCCACCTTGCCGACCTCGGCGACGGTCCGGAAGACCGGCAGCGGGGTCCAGGTGCCGCGGTCCAGGCGGGCGTGCAGGCCGTCCGGGACGACCCGGGCCAGGTTGGCCGCCAGGCCGCCGCCGGTGACGTGCGAGAAGGCGTGCACCTCGGTGGCGCGGGTGAGCGCCAGGCAGTCCAGCGAGTAGATCCGGGTCGGCTCCAGCAGTTCCTCGCCGAGCGTCCGGCCGAACTCCTCGACCTTGCGGTCCAGCTTCCAGCCGGCCTCGTTCAGCAGCACGTGGCGGACCAGCGAGTAGCCGTTGGAGTGCAGGCCGGAGGCCGCCATCGCGATCACCACGTCGCCGGCCCGGACCCGGTCCGCGCCGAGCAGCGCGTCGGCCTCCACCACACCGGTGCCGGCGCCCGCGACGTCGTACTCGTCCGGGCCCAGCAGGCCCGGGTGCTCGGCGGTCTCGCCGCCGACCAGGGCGCAGCCGGCCAGCGCGCAGCCCTCGGCGATGCCCTTGACGATCGCGGCGACCCGCTCCGGGACGACCTTGCCGACACAGATGTAGTCGGTCATGAACAGCGGCTCGGCGCCGCAGACCACCAGGTCGTCGACGACCATGCCGACCAGGTCGTGGCCGATGGTGTCGTGCTTGTCCATGGCGGCCGCGATGGCCACCTTGGTCCCCACGCCGTCGGTGGCCGAGGCCAGCAGCGGCCGCTCGTAGTTCTTGAAGGCGGACGCGTCGAAGAGGCCGGCGAAGCCGCCGAGACCGCCGACCACCTCGGGGCGGTTGGCCTTCTTCACCCACTGCTTCATGAGCTCGACGGCGCGGTCGCCCGCCTCGATGTCGACACCGGCGGCGGCGTAGGTGGCGCCGTTCTGGTTGGAGGTCACTGCGTGCGGCCCTCTCGGGTCTGGGGGTTCGGGTACTGCGGGGGTGGAACAGCGGTGGGGCCCCGGTTCGCGGGACCCCACCGTCGGTTCGTTACGGGCGGCGCAGCGCGTCGGCCGCGCCCGCCCCGCCGAGCAGCGACTGGACGCCGTCCAGGTCGCTGCCGCTGGTCGGCTTGCCGCGGACGGCCGGCGGCTGCTGGCCGCCCTTGATCTCGGCCTCCAGCAGGAGCTTGCCGAGCAGCGCCGGGTCCGGCAGCTCCATCGGGTACTCGCCGTCGAAGCAGGCCCGGCAGAGCCGGTCCTTGGGCTGCTTGGTGGCCTCGATCATGCCGTCGATCGAGATGTAGGAGAGCGAGTCCGCGCCGAGCGTGCGGCCGATCTCCTCGATGGTCATGCCGTTGGCGATCAGCTCCGCGCGGGTGGCGAAGTCGATGCCGAAGAAGCAGGGCCACTTCACCGGCGGCGAGGAGATCCGGATGTGCACCTCGGCGGCGCCGGCCTCGCGCAGCATCTTCACCAGCGCGCGCTGGGTGTTGCCGCGCACGATCGAGTCGTCCACGACCACCAGGCGCTTGCCGGCGATGACCTCGCGCAGCGGGTTGAGCTTGAGCCGGATGCCGAGCTGGCGGATGGTCTGGCTGGGCTGGATGAAGGTGCGGCCCACGTAGGCGTTCTTCACCAGGCCGGAGCCGTACGGGATGCCGCTGGCCTCGGCGTAGCCGATCGCGGCGGGGGTGCCGGACTCGGGCGTCGCTATCACCAGGTCGGCCTCGACGGGCGCCTCCTTGGCCAGCCGGCGGCCCATCTCCACGCGGGAGAGGTGCACGTTGCGGCCGGCGATGGAGGTGTCGGGGCGGGCCAGGTAGACGTACTCGAAGACGCAGCCCTTGGGCTTGGCCTCGGCGAACCGCGAGCTGCGCATGCCGTTCTCGTCGATGGCGATGAGCTCGCCCGGCTCGACCTCGCGGATGAAGGAGGCGCCGCAGATGTCCAGCGCCGCCGTCTCGGAGGCGACCACCCAGCCGCGCTCCAGCCGGCCGAGCACCAGCGGGCGGATGCCCTGCGGGTCACGGGCGGCGTAGAGGGTGTGCTCGTCCATGAAGACGAGCGAGAACGCGCCCTTGACCTTGGGCAGCACGACCTTGGCCGTCTCCTCGATGGAGAGGTCCGGGTGGCCGGCGAGCAGGGCCGTCACCAGGTCGGTGTCGTTGGTCGCGGCGTTCCGGCCGGAGCGCGAGACGTGCTCCTCGCCGGGCAGTTCGGCGACCATGGCCGCCAGTTCGGCGGTGTTCACCAGGTTTCCGTTGTGCCCGAGGGCCAGCGAACCGTGAACGGTCGCCCGGAAGGTCGGCTGGGCGTTCTCCCAGACCGAGGAACCGGTGGTCGAGTAGCGGGCGTGTCCGACGGCGATATGCCCGTGCAAGGACCCCAGCGAGGCCTCGTCGAAGACCTGGGAGACGAGCCCCATGTCCTTGAAGACGAGAATCTGGGAGCCGTTGCTCACTGCGATGCCCGCGGATTCCTGACCGCGGTGCTGCAGGGCGTAAAGGCCGAAGAACGTGAGCTTGGCGACCTCCTCGCCGGGAGCCCAGACACCGAAGACGCCACAAGCGTCCTGGGGGCCTTTCTCACCGGGAAGAAGATCGTGGTTGAGTCTTCCGTCACCACGTGGCACGCCTTCGAGTCTAGGGCAGTTGACCCGGGCTTCCGGACCCCGGGACTGCGGCTTTGTCCCGCGATCGCGAGTTAACGCGCGTAGACAAAACCCCTTACCGGCCCGGCATTTCGGGTGGGGGGAATTCCGGCGCGTGGCGGTTGGCCTTGCGGTTCGCGCCTGTTGGGGAGTTCGGTGTGCGCGGCGGCGGGGGTCGGGGCGCGGACGAACGTGAGCCTGCTCACCCGGGGTTCCTCCGCCGGTCACCCGCCGGTGGCCCGCTCGTCAGGCCGCCGGCAGCAGCAGGCCCCAGGCCCCCGGGTGCACCGTCCAGGTCCGGGCCCGGACCGGGCCGACCGGGTGGCCGTCCGCCTCGTAGCCGAAGCCGCGCCCGACCACCGAGACGCTCGCCGCCCGGGCGCGCACCAGGGCACCGGAGGCGGCGACCACCACCTCCATCTCGCCCGTCCCGTCCGAGGCGCCGGTCGGGAGCGTGACCTGGACCAGCCGGACCGGACGGTGGACGTCCGCGAGCAGCCGGCCGTCGGCCTCGACCCGGACCCGGGAGCCGTGGTCGGTGCCGTCCGGGGTGAGTGCGTTCGCCTGCTCGGCCGCAGCCAGTTTCGCCCATAGCGAACGCCAGCCACCCGGACGGCCCACCGGACGGCGCGCGGCCCCGCCGGTGATCCGCACCCCGCCCAGCGCCACCCCGCCGCCGTCGTCGACCAGCAGGTCCAGCCGGCGCGGCGCGCCCGAGAGCACCGCCCGCGCGGCCCGGACCGGCTCCCCCGGCACGCCGAGCGCGCGGGCCGCGACCAGTTCCTCCGAGCGGCCGACCGGAACCATCCCCACCGGTTCGTCGCCCAGCTCACGCTGGCGGTGCAGGGCCTGGAGCACCCGCTGCAGCGCGAAGTCGGAACCGATCACCACCGGTCGCCTCCGGCCCCGGTGCGAAAGCACCCGGTCGAGCTCGGTAGGGCTCTCCGGAAAGACCACCTTGACGTCCGCTCCCCCGCAGAGCACGTCCTTCGCGATCCGCACCGACTCGCCGTCGGTCTGCCGGGCCACCGGGTCGAGGAGCAGCAGGAGCGGCTCCGGGCCGCCGGTAGCAGGCGTGGACAGGGACGACACGACCGGTCCTTCCTCAGGTAATCTCTCGGTGCAAGAGCCCCTTGCGCCATTGCGCCAGGGGCTTCGTCTATCTCGGGGCAGACTGCGGCCTACGCAGGATGCCCCAACCGGAAGGGGTGTACGCCTGTGCCGGCACTCGTGCTCGTTGGCGCTCAGTGGGGAGACGAGGGCAAGGGGAAGGCCACCGACCTCCTCGGTGGCTCCGTGGACTACGTGGTCCGCTACCAGGGCGGCAACAACGCCGGTCACACGGTGGTCATCGGTGACCAGAAGTACGCCCTGCACCTGCTCCCCTCCGGCATCCTCAGCCCGAACGTGACGCCGGTGATCGGCAACGGCGTCGTGATCGACCCGGCCGTGCTGCTCTCCGAGCTGGCCGGCCTGAACGACCGCGGCATCGACACCTCCAAGCTGCTGATCTCGGGCAACGCCCACCTGATCACGCCGTACCACCGCACCCTGGACAAGGTCACCGAGCGCTTCCTCGGCAAGCGCCGGATCGGCACCACCGGCCGCGGCATCGGCCCGACCTACGCGGACAAGATCAACCGCGTCGGCATCCGGGTCCAGGACCTGTTCGACGAGTCGATCCTGCGCCAGAAGATCGAGGCGGCGCTGCACGACAAGAACCAGATCCTGGTCAAGCTGTACAACCGCCGCACCATCCCGGCCGACCTGGTGGTCGAGGAGTACCTGGGCTACGCGGAGAAGATCAAGCCCTTCCTCGCCGACACCACCCTCGTCCTGGACGAGGCCCTCAAGGCGAACAAGGTCGTCCTGCTGGAGGGCGGCCAGGGCACCCTGCTCGACGTCGACCACGGCACGTACCCCTTCGTGACCTCGTCGAACCCGACCGCGGGCGGCGCCTGCACCGGCGCCGGCATCGGCCCGACCAAGATCGACCGGGTCATCGGCATCCTCAAGGCCTACACCACCCGCGTCGGCTCCGGCCCGTTCCCGACCGAGCTGCTCGACGAGGACGGCGAGGCGCTGCGCCGGATCGGTGGCGAGCGCGGTGTCACCACCGGCCGCGACCGCCGCTGCGGCTGGTTCGACGCCGTCATCGCGCGCTACGCGACCCGGGTCAACGGCCTCACCGACTTCTTCCTCACCAAGCTGGACGTGCTGACCGGCTGGGAGCAGATCCCGGTCTGCGTCGCGTACGAGATCGACGGCAAGCGCGTCGAGGAGCTCCCCTACAACCAGTCGGACTTCCACCACGCCAAGCCGATCTACGAGACGCTGCCGGGCTGGACCGAGGACATCAGCAAGGCGAAGACCTTCGCCGAGCTGCCGAAGAACGCCCAGGCGTACGTGAAGGCGCTGGAGGAGATGTCGGGCGCGCCGATCTCGGCCATCGGCGTCGGCCCGGGCCGCGACGAGACGATCCAGATCAACTCGTTCATCTGAGCCTGATCCTCGG
>NZ_JBHVET010000615.1:0-5373 GCF_042802135.1 Kitasatospora sp. NPDC057512 | reverse complement strand
CACCGGCCTAGCGTGGCCCCCATGGAGCTGTTCCCCCGATCCCGCTGGCGCAGTGGCAGGACTCCAAGGCGACGGTCCACCGCTTCGCCCAGGTCGTCGGCAAGGTCCGCCTGGCGTGCAGCGTGCGGCGCAACCACTGGTGGAACGTCCCGTACCACCTCACCGGGCGCGGCATCACCACCCGCCCGATGGCCGTGCTGGACGGGGGCGGGACCTTCTGCGTCGACTTCGACTTCGTCGACCACCGGCTGGTGGTCTGCTCCTCGGACGGCCGCACGGCCTCGTTCCCGCTCACCGGGCAGTCCGTGGCGTCGTTCTACCGCCGCACGCTCGACTCCCTCGCGGCGGTCGGCGTGCCGGCGGCGGTCCCGCACCCGTACCCGTTCGACCTGCCCGACGCCGGCCGGCCGTTCACCGAGGACACCGAGCACGCCGCCTACGACCCGTTCTGGGTCAACCGCTACTGGCAGGTGCTGAGCCAGGTCAACCTGGTGCTGGAGGAGTTCGCCGCCGGCTTCTGCGGGAAGATCAGCCCGGTGCACCACTTCTGGCACACCTTCGACATCGCCGTCACCCGCTTCTCCGGCCGGGTGATCGAACAGCCGCGGACCGTCGACCCGGTGACCCGCGAGGCCTACTCCCGCGAGGTCGTGAGCTCCGGTTTCTGGTTCGGTGACGACTCCTTCCCGGACCCGGCCTTCTACTCCTACGCGGCACCCGAGCCCGCCGGCCTGGCCGACAGCCCGCTCCGCCCCGGCGCCGCCCGCTGGGTCGAGCGCAGCGGCAGCCACCTGGCCGTCCTGCCGTACGACGAGGTCCGCGGCCGGGAGGATGCGCGTGCCGTGGTGCTGGACTTCTACGAGTCCGTCTACGAGCCCGCGGCCCGCCTGGCCGGCTGGGACGTCCGCGGCGAGGCCTCGCCGGGCGGCATCACCGACCCGGTGGCGGCGGGGAGCGGCGGCTGACGGCGAGCCAGGACGGCTGTCCTCGACGCGGAGTTTAGGTTAGCCTCACCTAAGTTGCGGTTCGCGTCGACGGCCTACGGACCGGCACGGCCGCGGCGTCCGCCCGTTCGCTGGAAGGAGCCCGCCCTGTCCACCGTCACCGCTCCCGCCCGTTTCGCGCTCTTCCCCCTGCGCGTCGCCCGCACCGCCGGCCTCACCCCGCACCTGGTCCGCGTCACGCTCACCGGTGAGAGCCTCACCGGGTTCGTCAACGGCGGCCTCGACCAGCGGATCAAGCTGCTGCTGCCGCTCCCCGGGCAGTCCGAGCCGCTGATCCCGCCCGGCGACGGCGACTTCGGCTGGTACCAGAGCTGGCGGGAGACGGACCCACGGGTGCGCCCGGTGCTGCGCACCTACACCGTCCGCGGCCGGCGCTTCGACCCCGACGAGATCGACATCGACATCGCCGTGCACGGGGACCTCGGCCCGGGCTCCCGGTGGGCCGCCACGGCCGCGCCCGGCGACCGGGTGGTGGTGTGTGGACCGGCCGTCGAGCAGGCCGGCGGCGTGGAGTTCCGGCTGCCCGCCGACCCCGGCTGGGTCCTGCTGGCCGGGGACGAGTCGGCGCTGCCCGCCATCGCCGCGATCCTGGAGGAACTGCCCGCGCACCTGCCGGTCCGGGTCTTCGCCGAGGTGGACGGGCCGGCCGAGGAGGCCTACCTCCCGGCCCGGCGCGCCGGAGTCGAGACCGTCTGGCTCCACCGCCGCTCCGGCGCGCCGGGCCTCACCGGAGCGGTGCGCGCCGCCGACCTGCCGGACGGGCGGCCGTACGCCTGGATCGCGGGCGAGGCGGCCTCGGTGCGCGAGCTGCGCCGCCACCTGGTCGGCGAGCGGGGGATGGACCGGCGCGCGGTCTGCTTCATGGGCTACTGGCGGGCCGGGCGCAGCGAGGACCAGCGCGCCGAGGACGGCCCGGGGGAGGACGCCGAGGACTGAGGCCGGCGGCCGCCGCAGAAGCGCCGCCGCACGCACCCTCCCGGAACATGAGGTTCCGTCATATTGTCGTTTCTCGCCGACGGCGCGCCCGAGCGCCGGGCGACGGCCCGAGCCACCTCACCACAGCGGGGACGACGATGAAGAGTCTTACGGCGCGCCTGCTCGCCCTGGCCGCGACCCTGCCGGTGCTCGCCGTGCTGGCGGCGGGCCCCGGCGTCGCGGCACCGGACGACGGAGCCGGGGCCCGGCTCGCCGCGTCCTGGACCGGACCGCTGAGCGCCCGGGGGCGCTACATCGTCGACGCCGACGGCGACCGCTTCAAGCTGAAGGCCGCCAACTGGGCCGGTGCCCAGGGGACTTGGCAGGGCAGTGGGAATACCGAGGATCCGGCGAACAACCAGGCGGGACAGGTGTCGCACAACCTCCCGCTGGGCCTGGACCGGGTGCCGATGGCCCGGCTGCTGGCCGACTTCCACGGGCTGGGCCTCAACAGCGTCCGGCTGCCGTTCGCCAACGCGATGATCCACGACACCGCCCCCGTACCGGACTCCGCCGTCGCCGCCAACCCGCAGCTGCGCGGCCGGACCCCGCTCCAGGTGTTCGACGCCGTGGTGGCGGCGCTGACCGCCGACGGCTTCGCGGTGATCCTCAACAACCACACCACCGGCTACCGCTTCTGCTGCGGCCTGGACGGCAACGAGCGCTGGAACAGCGGCCAGTCGACCGCGCAGTGGGAGGACGACTGGCTGTTCATGGTGAACCGCTACAAGGCCGACAAGCGGGTGGTCGGCGCCGACCTGCGCAACGAGGTCCGCCGGGACGTCTGGGACGACCCCAACTGGGGCCTGGGCGACGCCCACGACGAGTACGCCGCCTTCGAGGAGGCAGGCAACCGCATCCTGCGGGCCGACCCGGACCTGCTGGTCGTCATGGAGGGCATCAACTGGTACGGCATCCCCGCCGCGGGGTTCAGCCACGGCCGCCCCATGCTCACCCCCGTGCGCAACCTCTCCCACACCCTGATCGACTCCGGCAAGCTGGTCTACTCCGCGCACTTCTACGGCTACACCGGCCCGGCCAACACCGGTGCGGGCAGCGGCCCGGGATCCACCAGTGACCCGCGCTACCAGGACTTCACCCCCGAGCAGCTCGCCCAGGTGGTGGACGACCAGGCGCTGTTCGTCACCCGGGCCGGACAGCACTTCACCGCCCCGGTGTGGATCAGCGAGTTCGGCGCGGGCGGCCGGGGCTCGACCGACACCAGGGAGCAGGCCTGGCTGCACGCGTTCACCGACATCCTGGTGCGCGGCGACACCGACTTCGCCGTCTGGCCGCTGGTCGGCTGGGCCGACGCCGCCGGGCGGCCGCAGGACAGCTGGGCACTGCTCTCCTACGGCCCCGACGGCACCCGGACCGGCCTCACCGACCCCGGCGACTGGCGGGCCGCCGACTGGACCCGGCTGGTCGGCGCGGCGGCGGCGAGCGGCCCGGTGCCCGCGGTCGACCACTGGAGCATGCTCGCCCTCGACCACGCCGACCAGGTCCTCTCCCGGCGGATGCTCGCCCGCCCGGACTGGAGCCCCGGCAACCGCAAGGGCGACTGCCCGGACGGCCTGCGCCTGACCGCCCTCGCCCGCGGCGACAGCCGGGCCCTGTGCACCGACGCGGGCGAGCCGGCCGGCGGCAGCGGCGACTGGACCACCGTCACCGACGAGCGCTACGTCACCGCGGGGGACTGGGCATCCGGCTACGACAAGCTCCAGTGCCCCGACCGCAGCTTCGCGGTCGGCTACAGCGTGCGGGCCAACGCCATGGCCGCCCTGCTCTGCGCCCCGGCGGCCGGCCCGCTGCCGCCGACCGGCCGTACGGTCTGGTTCGACCGGGGCGACAACCGGCCCGCCACCGGCGGCTCGGTGACGAGCGACTGGGCGCCGGGCCGCTACAAGGGCCAGTGCGCCGACGGCGAGTACCTGGCCGGTGTCGCGTCCACCTGGCAGCGCCTCCAGTACGGCGCCCCGGCCGCGCTGCTCTGCCGCCCGCTCGGCTGACCCGAACTCGACAGGGGCGTGCGCCCGCCCCGCATGGTTCACCCGGACGGCACCGTGTGTTGACCCCTGGGGGGAATACGGCTCGATTACAAGGTTCGCATGAGAAACATTCACTACGGAACCGGTGGAATCGCCGCCTCGGCCGCCTTGGCGGCCCTCCTCGTCTGCGCCCCGCAGCAGGCGTCGGCGGCTCCCGGAACCCACACGTTCGACTACAAGGGCGCGCCCGAGCAGTACACCGTCCCCGAAGGGATCTGCCAGCTGGTGGTGCGGGCCTCCGGCGGTGCGGGAGGGAACGCCGTCTACGGGTCGCCCGGCGGGAAGGGCGGTGAGGTCCGAGCCACGGTCCAGGTCACGAGCGGTCAGGTGCTGACCGTCGACGTGGGGCAGGCGGGCAGCGGAGGCGACCTCGCCGTTCCCGGCAGCATGGCCTACGGCGGGTACGGCGGTGGAGGCCAGGGCGGCTCCTACAACGCGGAGCACAGCCCCGGCAACGGCGCCATCGGTGCCGGCGGCGGAGGCGCCACCACCGTGACGACGGGTGGCGGCGCGCTGATCATCGCGGGTGGCGGCGGCGGAGGTGCCGGGAGTTTCACCAACGACGGAACCGCGCCCGGCGGCAGCGGCGGGCAGGCCGGAACCGACGGGGCCGACACCGGGCAGAGCGCGGCGGGCAAGGGCGGCAAGTCCGGTGGCAACGGGGGAGCGGGCGGCGCGGGCGGAACCGCCACCACCGGGGGCGACCACGACGGCGTCGCGGGCGGCAGCGCCACCGGTACCAAGGGCGGCGACGCGGCCGTCAATATCGGCGACCCCCACATGGGCACCGGCGGCGGAGGCGGCGGCGGGGCCCACGGGGGCGGCGCCGGCGGCTCCTCCACGGCGGGCACGCTCGACGGCGGCGGGGGAGGCGGTGGTTCCAGCCTCGGCCCGGCCTCCGCGACCTTCACCACCGGAGCGCGCAGCGGCAACGGGGAGGTCGTGATCGAGGAGGTCGCCTGCGCCACCCCCTCGCCGTCCCCGTCCCCGTCCTCCACCGCGACGGCTTCTCCCACCCACTCGCCGACCCCGACGGCCTCCCCCACCCACTCGCCGTCCCCGACGGTTTCTCCCACTCACTCGCCGTCCGCGACAGCCTCTCCCACCCACGCGCCGTCCCCGACCACCGGCCCGAGCCACCATCACTCGCCCGGTCCGGTGCCCGGCCACGGCGGGGGCCAGCTTCCCGAGACCGGGAGCAGCACACCGGTCCTCCTGACGGGTGCCCTGCTCTGCGTGGGCGTCGGTGTCGCCGTGTTCCGTCTCGGCCGCCGGAACGGCCGCCGGCACTCCTGACGGCGGCGTGGCCCACGGATCCCACCCGCTGCACGGGAAGTCGGCCGCTC
>NZ_JBHVET010000614.1:0-5382 GCF_042802135.1 Kitasatospora sp. NPDC057512 | reverse complement strand
CCGCTCAGCCGCGCAGGACGGCCGGGACCACGGCGAACAGCGCCGCCGTCACGGTGACGGAGAGGCAG
Source organism: Kitasatospora sp. NPDC057512 (assembly GCF_042802135.1). Lineage (NCBI taxonomy): Bacteria > Bacillati > Actinomycetota > Actinomycetes > Kitasatosporales > Streptomycetaceae > Kitasatospora > Kitasatospora sp. NPDC057512. The sequence continues at coordinate 5,314 of NZ_JBHVET010000614.1, read as the reverse complement.
AGCGCCGCCCAGCGGGCGCAGATCCGGCGGCACTCGACGCGGTACCGGGCGGCCAGCCGGCGGCAGCGCTCGACCGCGCGGTCGACGACCTCCTCGGCGTAGCGCAACCGGTCGGCGGCATAGGCCTGTTCGAGGCTCTCCCGCTCCGCCGCCGGCAGCCACGGGAACTGCGCGGCGAACGCGCGGGCGTCCCGCTCGGCCGCCGCGACCTCCGCCTCCCAGGCCAGGAACCCCTCGATGCGGGCGAACTCCGCCCGGGAGTTCACCCGGGCGCCGACGCCGGCGGGCCTGCCCTGACGAGGCGTCCGCGCTCTCGGCGGACGCTGTCTGCCACCCATGACCGCTCCTCCAGTCCTGTCGAGTCGTCCCGCCGGAAAGCCTGCGGGGTCGGGCTCCCGACGGGGATCGCTCCGCGACCAGGCAACTACTACCAGCGACAAACCGCAGGTGGCGGGCGGCTCGCCACAGCCCGCGCGGCCGGGAAAAACTTGCGCGCCACGCACTATTGCGCGTCACGCACCTTTCGCGGGACAGTGGTGACCATGACGAAGGACGAGCCCGGCCTGCGGGAACGGAAGAAGGCCGCCACGCGGGAGGCACTGAGCTGGGCCGCACTGCGGCTCGCGGTGGAGCGGGGGCTGGAGAACGTCCGGGTGGAGGACATCGCGGCCGCGGCCGGGGTGTCCCCGCGCACCTACAACAACTACTTCTCCAGCAAGGCCGAGGCGATCGTCTCCCGGCACCGCGACCGGGTCCTCCAGGCCGCCGGGGCACTGCGGGCCCGCCCCGCCGAGGAGCCGCTGTGGGAGGCGCTGACCCGCTCCCTCGTCGCACCGTACGTCGGCGCACCCGAGGGCCCCGACCCGCGCTGGACCGCCGCCGTACGGCGGCTGCTGCGCGAACCGGCGCTCCAGGCCGAGCTGCTCCGCGACAGCGCCGGGGTCCGGAGCGAACTGGCGGCGGCGGTGGCCGCCCGGACCGGGACCGACGCCGACCGGGACCTCTATCCGAACCTGGTCGCCTCGGCCGCGCTCTCCGCGTTGCAGGCCGCCAACGAGCACTACCTGGCCGCCGACCCGGTGGTGCCGTTCCAGCCGCTGCTCACCGAGGCACTGCGCCAACTGGCGGCCGGGCTGCCCGATCCGTCGTCACGGTGAACCCACCGCAACCGAGGGGGAATTCGACATGAACGGGGACTTGAGATGAACAGCGATGTCGTCATCGTCGGCGCCGGCCCGGTCGGGCTGTTCCTGGCCGGCGAACTGGCGCTGGCCGGAGTCCGGCCGGTGGTCCTGGACCGGCTGCCCGCGCGCTCGGGCGAGCAGAAGGCCAACGGGCTGGTCGGCCAGGTGCTCCGACTGCTCGACCACCGCGGCCTGTACCAGCCCCTCAGCGGCGTCCCGGGCGCGCCGCGGCCCGTGCCGCGCTTCGTGTTCGGCGCCTTCCCGCTGGAGCTGCACCGGCTCGACCGGAACCCGCTGCACGCGGTGCCCGTACCCCAGCACCGGATCGAGGAGGTGCTGGAGGAGCGCCTCCTCGACCTGGGCGTCACCGTGCGCCGCGACCGCGAGGTCACCGGCCTCCGCCAGGACCCGACCGGGGTGACCGTCGACGTCCACGGGCCCGACGGCGCCGAACAGCTGCGCGCCCGCTACCTGGTCGGCGCGGACGGCGGCCGCAGCACCGTCCGCAAACTCGCCGGGATCGGCTTCCCCGGCGTCACCTCGCCCGACCCGGTCTCCCGCGTCGCGCACGTGCTGCCGCCCGAGGGGCTGCGCACCACCGACAGCGGCGACGTCCTGCTGCCCGGCTGCCCGACCCCGTTCCGCGTCTACACCCACACCCGCACCGACCACGGCGTGTTCGTCATCTCCCCGTTCGGCCCGGACGCCGTCATGATCGCCACGATGGAGTGGGGCGGCCCGCCGGTGGACCAGCGGACCCCGCTCACCCTGGACGAGCTGCGCGCCAGCGTCCGCCGGGTGACCGGCGCCGATCTGCCGCTCGTCCCGGCCCGTACCGCCGGACCGTTCACCCCGCGCCGCACCGTCGGCCACAACACCCGGCTCGCCGAGCGCTACCGCGACGGCCGCGTCCTGCTGGTCGGCGACGCCGCCCACGTGCACGCCGCGACCGGCGGCCCGGGCCTCAACCTCGGCCTCCAGGACGCCGCCAACCTCGGCCTCCAGGACGCCGCCAACCTCGGCTGGAAACTCGCCGCCGACCTGCACGGCTGGGCCCCGCCCGGCCTGCTGGACAGCTACCAGAACGAGCGCCGCCCGGTCGGCGAGCGGGTGTTCATGCACTCCCAGGCCCAGACCGCCCTGATGGCCCCCGGCCCCGGGACCACCGCGGTGCGCGCCCTGTTCGACGAGCTGCTGGCGCACCCGGACAACCTCGGCCGGATCGCCGCGCTGATGGCGGGCAGCGACGTCCGCTACGACGTCGGCTGCCCGCATCCGCTGGCCGGTCGGTTCGTGCCGGAGCTCGCGGCGACCACCCCGGACGGTCCCGTCCGGATCGCCGAACTCGCCCGCACCGCACGCCCGTTGATCGTCGATCTCACCGGCGGCCGACTCGGCCTCACGGACCCGGCGGCGGACTGGAAGAACCGGGTCGACCTCGTCACGGCCGACTGCCCGCAGCCACCGGCCGGCGCCCTGCTGCTGCGCCCGGACGGCTACGTCGCCTGGGCGACCGGCCCCGACGGGGCGGACCGGGAGGGGCTGGCCCGGGCGCTGCGCACCTGGTTCGGCGCCGCGTCCTCCTGAAGGCGGGTACCTGGGGACGGGCCCGCCCCCGGTGTTTCCGGGGCGGGCCCGCACGGGGCGGCCGGGGAGCCGCCGGACGAGTGGGGGAGAATGGCGGCATGTCCCGACGTCGTTCCGCGCCCCGCGCCGCCGCGCCCCGGCTGCTGCCCTCGTCCCCCTGCCCGTGCGGCCTGCCCGCCGCCTACGGCGACTGCTGCGGCCGGCTGCACCGGGGCCAGGCGGCGGCCACCACCGCCGAGTCCCTGATGCGCTCCCGGTTCAGCGCCTTCGCCGCGCAGGACGAGGCGTACCTGCTGCGCACCTGGCACCCGGACACCCGACCCGCCGAGGTCGACTTCGACCCGGGGCTGCGCTGGACCGGGCTGGAGGTGGTCGCCACCACCGAGGGCGGCGCCTTCCACGCGGCGGGCACCGTCGCCTTCCGGGCGCACTGGACCGAGGGCGGCGAGGAGGGCGTGCTCACCGAGAACAGCCGCTTCGTGCGGCACGAGGGCGCCTGGGTGTACCTGGACGCCCTCTCGCTCGGCTGAGCCGCCCGGCCCGAGGCGGCCGCGGTCGGACGGCCGCTCCCGACCGCCGCTACAGGTAGTCGTCCAGCCGGGCCAGCGCGAAGCCCTGCGCGGTGACCTCGTCGACGACCTTGCGCAGCAGGTCCGGCATCGAGGCGTTCCAGATGTCGGTGCCCCGGAAGTGGGTCAGGATGATGTCGCCCGAGTGCAACTTCCGGTCGTCGTAGCGCCACTCCATGTGGTCCGGGAAGGCCTCCTCGTTCCACATCGGCACCGCCTCCACCCCGCAGGAGGCCGCCGCGCGCAGGGTGTCGTCGTTGTACTCGCCGTACGGCGGCCGGAACAGCCGGGGGCGGACGCCGATCTGCTTCTCCAGCTGGTCCTGCTGGGTGCAGATCTCCTCGCGCTGGGTCTCGTAGTCCAGCACCTTCAGGTTGCGGTGGTTGATCGTGTGGTTGTTGATCTCCACGCCCTGGGTGTGCAGGTCGCGGAAGTAGCCGTAGTTCTCGCGGGCGAGGTAGTCGGAGACGTAGGTGCTGAGCGGGATGCCCAGGTCCGCGGCCATCCGGGAGAACTCGGGGTCCTTCTCGGCACCGTCGTCGACGGTCAGGAAGACCACCTTGTCGTCGGTCGGCACCCGGAAGACGACGGGCGGGCGGCCGTCCGCGAGCTTGACGCCCTGCACCGGGGTGAGCTCGGGCTTGGTCGCCGGGCGCGGCGGGGCCTTCAGCGGCGGGTGCTCCAGGCCCCAGTGCTGGGCGGCCGCCTCCAGACGGGCCACGGCCTCCGCGCTGTTCGCCTCCGCCGCCAGGGGTGGGGCGCCGGCCTGGTCGGCGCCCTCGGCGGCGGGCGCCGCGTTCGCCTCGGGGGCCGCGTTCGCCTCGGGGGCCGGGGCGGCCTTCGGCCCGGCGGGAGCGGCCGGAGCGGCGCAGCCGGCGAGGACGGCGGAGAGGCAGACGGCGGCCAGCAGGCCGGTCCGCACACCGCCCCGGCGGTGCTGACGCCCCTTCAAACCCCCATTATTACGACAAACTGATGGTCGGTTCATGGGTGCACTGCTCCCCCGCCGTGCACCACCGCCAATCCCCTCGTCACCCACGCGGGGCAACGACGCACCGGGCCCTTGCCCTTCCTTTGCCCGGGTGGCGGGGCGACCGGGTGACCGCTGACCGGGCGACCGGGCGACCGGGCGACCCGATGGCCGGAGCGGGCCGGGCCGGAGCCGCCGGGAAAACCGATTGCGGCAACGACCCCCGAACTGGATCATGCGCGCATGACGAACACCGCGCCCCGCCGCTCCGACCTCTGGGCCGTCGCCACGGCCGACGTGACCGCCCCCGAGGCCCTGGACCTGCTGCGCGAGTACTACTACGACGTGGCCAACCGCTACTACCGCCTGCACTTCGACCGGGAGGGCACCCCCGAGGAGCTGGAGTCCGGCCTGGCCGACTCCCCCAGCGACGACCTCGCCGCCCCGGACGGCCTCTTCCTGATCGGCCGCCACGACGGCGCCGCCCACTCCTGCGCCGGCCTGCGGCGACTCGACGCCGCCACCGTCGAACTCACCCGGGTCTTCGTCCGCCCCGGCCTGCGCGGCACCGGCGGCGGCGCCGTGCTGCTGGCCGCCGTCGACCGGGCCGCCCGCTCCCTGGGGGCGGAGCGGATCGTCCTCGACACCCGCCTCGACCTGGTCGAGGCCCGCGCGCTCTACCTGCGGAACGGGTACCGCGAGATCCCCGCCTACAGCAGCGGGCCGTACGCCCAGATCTGGTACGGGAAGAACCTCGCCCCCGTCGAGCAGCGGCGTTGACCCAGCGGGAACGGACCGGGTGCACACCGCGCCGACGTGCCGGCAGGGCTCCGGTCAGTCCGTCAGGGCGGCCGCGAGTTCGGCCGCCGAGGGCGGGTTGGCGCCCGGGCGCGCGACGGCGTCACGGTGTCTCCGGTGCGGGCGGCGCGGACGGTGCGGGCGGTGCGGGCGGCGAGGTCCCGGTGGCAGGTGCCGTGCGCGACGGCCAGGACCAGGTCGGCGCG
>NZ_JBHVET010000613.1:0-5386 GCF_042802135.1 Kitasatospora sp. NPDC057512 | reverse complement strand
CTGGACACCGCAACGACCCTGTAACTGCTGGTGGCCGATGGGGGCCCAACCGGCGGGGGGCGCACCCTGCTGGAGCTGGACATGGCCGCCGGGCTACAGCCCAAACGCCTGGCCCCGGCCGTCCCGGACGCGGAGCAGAGCGCCCTGTTCTGACCGTCCGGGCTCACGCCGCCAGGTGCAGCGACCCGTCGGCGATCATGGCGAAGAGCTGCTTCACCTGAAGCCGCGAGTCCTCGGACAGGCCCTCGACCTCGACCGCCTCCTGCTCGGTGAACCAGCGCACCTCGTGCACCGCACTGCCGGACGCCGCTTCGTCGCCGACCCGGGCGACGTACACGTGGTCGATGTGCCGGTGCGGCTCGCGGGTGTGATTGTCGGCGCAGGCGTCCATCTCCACCACCCACCACGGCGCGACCGGCGCGCGGTGCGGGAAGCCGGAGGGCAGCGGAAGCGACGGACCGGGCAGCAGCTCGGCCCGCAGCCCCGTCTCCTCCGCGATCTCGCGCAGCGCGGCCTCGGCCGCCCCCTCGTGCTCCTCGACGTGTCCGCCGGCCGGGAGCCACAACTCCAGCCGCGGGTGCCACACCAGAGCTGTCCTGCACTCCCCGTCCCCGCCGACGCGGAAGACGAACGCACTCGCCGTCGATTCCTTGATCACTTCGCTGCTCCTCGGCACTTGCCACCCACGGTGCCGCACTGGCCCACCGGGCGGCAGGCGCCGAGCCTTTCACACCACGCAGCACCCAGATGACCAAACGTCACCGATCCGGCCACCGCGCCGCCCGGCCCCGGCAAGGGAGATTCCGTGGGGTGGCGTTGCCGCCGACCCGTCCGGCCCCGGCGATCGGCAGCAGCAGGCACTGGATACCAGTGATACGCCGAAGACGCTCAGCATCGCGTTCTGCCCCCACCCCGAGGCGGCACGCAAGAGGTGCTTGGCCTGGCCGGTGACCGCCATGCGCCCGGCCTGCCACATGAATCCGAACACGGAGACCATCAGGCCGAGCCATGCCATCATCCCGGCCAGTACGGCGTTCCCGTTCCACAGCCCGGTGTTCTCCAGCTTCAGCGACGGTCCCTTCAAGGCGATCGTCAGCGTCGCCGCCATGAGCGTTCTGCAGAGTTCGACGGCCGCCTTGAGCCAGTCGCCGACGGCGGTCTCCCAGATGGAGTTCCACTCCTCCCTGGCCGCCTTGTCGGTGGCCTTGCCCGCGGACTTGCACCAATCGGTGTCGAAGATCAGCCCGACCAGGCCGACAGCGGACTGCTCGCAGCCGAAGTCCACGATCGAACCGACGATGCCGTCGTCCGCGGCGGCCGGCGGTGCGATGGCCGTCACGCTGCCGAACACGACCGCCAGGGACAGGGGGACGGCGGTGATCCGGCGTCTCACGACGCCTGCCTGATCGCGGTCCAGCCGGCCGCGTTGAAAGCGGCGTCACCCGGTGCCACGATGGGAGGCCTCCAGTCGGCCCGCGCCGCCGCGTCCTTTATGGCCTGTCCTGACAGCTTCCAGTCGCCGTCCTGCCAGACGGCTCCGAGGATTCCCACGCTGTAGACCGTCTTCTCCGCAGCCGTCTCCCCGGACTTGTCCGTGACGTTCATCAGCACGTAGGCGGTCACCTGTGCGGGGGTGACCTGGATGGGTTTGACCCCGATCATGACGGCCCGCATGAACGCGCCGCCCGGCAGTGGCCCGCTTTCCGGCAGTCCGAGGGCCCTGCGGGTCGCGGCGTCGGTCCGCTCCGCACCCTGGCGCACCTTCGCCTCGGCCGTCGGAGACTGGTCAGCGGGTGCCATGTAGGCGCTGTAGACGGCGAGTTGCTGCTCCGCGAGGGTGCCGGATCCTTCGACGTCCATCGCGGAGGCGGCCACCATCATCCCGATGGCGCCGTCGGTGGTGTTCGGGAAGCCGGTCTCCCGACCGTTCGCCGCCTTCCGCGTGCCCCTCGGTGCGGCGAGCCAGCGGTCCGGCTCGGTCCAGGTCGGCGGGACGCTGTACGTGGGCGCCGGCTGCGGCACGGTGCTCGGCGCCGGTGGCGACGAGGCGGACGCCGGGTCCGCGTGCCGGGCCGCCGGAACGTCGTCGTGACCGGCCAGGGCCGCATACCCGGTGAGCCCGAGCACGGCGGCCAGCATGGCGCTCGAACTCCACAGCACGGCCCGGGACAGGGGCCGGCCGCCCCTCGACTTCCTCATGTCAGCCCGCGATGCCGTTGAGGATGGAGATCAACGAACCGGCCAGCAGGACGGCTGCTACTCCACTGCCCATCCACTTGAACGGCTCGGACCCGCCGCCGTGACGGGACTTGTCGGACATCGCGAGCTTCCACACCCCGACTCCGGCCGCGACGACACCGGCCAGGAGCAGGATCCACAGGCCGTAGCCGAACAAGGTGCTGACGGTGCTCTCCATACCCGGGATCTTGGTCGGCCTGGCGGCGGGAATCAGTCCCGAGTTCTTGGGGTCTTCGGTGAGGAACATCAGTCACTTCCCTTCCATGTGGGTGCGCAGCTGGGCAGCCGCGCGCGCCACGGCGGCGTCGGCCAGGGCGTCTTCGGCACGTTCGACCGAGCGAAGCGCCGGCAGGTAGGGCAGGTACACCGTCCCGGCGAGGCGGCCGCCCAGGGCACGGAGGCGGTAGCGGGCCGCGGCCGCAGGTTTGGCGGGGACGTCGGCCACCACGACGAGCCACGGCTTCGGAACGGTGTCGGCGGGCCAGCTGCGGACGATCGCCTCCACCTGCACGGTGCCGTAAACAGTGCTGGGAGCGACCAGCACCGGCTGGACGCCGTACGGTACCGGTTCTCCCGGCCCGAGTCCGTGGGCCCGTAGGCCCCGCCCGTCGCCGTCGTTGAGCATCTGAAGCACCACGGCGGAGGCGATGTCGTATCCGTGGACCGGCATCAGCCCGTACGTCGGGACGGTGCGTGCCTGCTGAACAGGTACCACCGGATCGGGTGCCACGTCGCAACCTCCCCCAGTAACTCGCGTTGTCAGAGCGGCCTTTCGATCAGGAGCGAGGAACTGATCGTCTGACCACGTGGCGTAACGCCCCTGGCGGTACCGAAGGCACGCCCATCCGCCCATTCGGGCCTATCGACGCACCTCACAAGGGGGTCTCCGTGAAGAAGGTTCCGGTCTGCTGTGCGGTGCTCCTCGTGCTGCTCGGTGTGGTCGTCGCGGCGTTCGTTCCGGTGGTGACGGCGGGAGCCGCCGGGACGGGCAGGACACCGGTCACCGGGCTGCCCGAGGAATACCGGCCATGGGTGCTCAAGGCCGCTGAAGCCTGCCACGACCCGGCGCTGACAGCCGTGTTGCTCGCGGCCCAGCTGTTCGAGGAGAGCGGCTTCCGTGCCGACGCCCGCAGTCCGGCGGGCGCCGAAGGAGCGGCCCAGTTCATGCCGGGTACCTGGGCGACCTGGGGGAGGGACGACGACCGCAGCGGTACGGCTTCGCCCTTCGAGATCGGAGACGCCGTGATGGCGCAGGGGCGGCTGATGTGCAGTCTGCTCGGGCAGGCGGCGGCGTCCGGCATCGCCGACGACCCCCGTCGCCTGGCCTTGGCCGCCTACAACGCGGGATGGGCCGCGGTGGAAGCCAACCGAGGCGTGCCGCCCTACGCCGAGACCCAGCGCTATGTGGCGGACATCATGGGCAACGTGGCCCGCTTCCGCGGTGCCGGCCCGTTCTCGGAGATCACGGGCCACGGCGCCGGCCCGGACGCCGCCCGCCGGGCCGCCACCCAGCTCGGCGTGCCCTACAGCTACGGCGGCGGCAGCCCGGCCGGACCGAGTCGTGGCTACTGCGACGGGGACGGCGGCTGTCGGGACGGACAGTGCCTGGCCGGTGTGACGGTCGGTTGGGACTGCTCGGCTCTCGTCCAGTACGCCTACTGGCCCGCCCGCCGGCTCCCCCGCACCGCCGCCGAGCAGTACTCGGCCACGGCGGACCGTCCCGTTGCCCGGGCCGAACTTCGGGTGGGCGACCTGCTGTTCTGGAGACACGGCGGCAACGGCCACGTCTACCACGTGGCCCTCTACATCGGCGACGGACTGATGATCTCCGCACCGAAGACCGGCGACGTCGTCAAGAAGGCCCCCGTCACGGACATGCGGGATCGGCCCGCGTTGGGCTTCGGGATGGGAGCACGGTGGGGTGGGGCGGGGTGGGGTGGGGTGGGGCGGGGAGCGGGGTGGGTGCGGTCAGTGGGCGAGGATGCGCAGGGTGGAGTTGACGGTGAGGTAGAAGGTGCGGGCGTCGGGGCCGAGGGCGAGGGCGGTGACCCAGTTGAGGCCAGTGATCTCCTCGGCGGGGACGAGGGTGTTGGTCGCGGTGTCCAGGGTGAGGACCGAGGCCTTGCCGTCGGAGCTGGTGAGGTCCTGCTGGAGCAGGTGGAGCCGGGTGCCGTCCGCGGACACCGTGGGGTTCTGCAGCCACTGGCCCGGGGCGAGGTCGAGGGTGGTGAGGGTGTCGGTGGCGAGGTCGACGGCGTAGCCGGTGCCGTTGTTTCCCACGCCGTAGAGGCGGGTGCCGTCGGGGGAGAGGGCCAGGCTCGGGAGGGAGCCGATGGTGGCGGCGGTGGTTCCGGTGACGGTCGGGGTCCCGGTGCCGGTGTCCAGGCGGACCAGGTTCTCGTCGGTGGCGGCGTACGCGGTGTCGCCGTTGAGCGGTGTGACGATCGAGCCCAGGTAGTGGCCGGGCAGGGGTACGGCGGTGGTGAAGGCCTGCTGCTGCGGGGAGAAGGACAGGACCCGGGCGCCCGGCTCGGCCGGGCGGTGGTAGCGGGCCGGTCCGTCCTGGCCGACGTAGACGGTGGCGCCGTCGGGGCTGACCGCCAGTGAGGTGAGGGCCCCGGGGAAGGTGCCGTCGGGCCGCGGCTGGTCGGGTGCCTCGGTGCTGGAGACGACGGTGTCGGTGGCCGTGTCGATGGCGCCCAGGCCGGACAGCGGTGCCTTGCGGGCGGTGGAGAACAGCACGTAGACGCGCGAGCCGTCGGGGCTGACGGCCAGCGGGCCCGGACCGGCGCCGAACCCGGTGGACAGCGTCACCACCGCGGTGATCGCCCCGCTCTGGGTGTCGACCACCTTGACCTTGGCACCCTTGGTGGTGTCCTTCACCGCGACGTAGGCCTTGTGCCCGTCCGGGCTGACCGCCACCGAGGCGGGCGCCGAGTCCAGTTCGACGGTCTGCGGGACGCCCGGTACCGGCCCGGCGGACGTGCCGGTACCGGGGGCGGCGCCGGCGGAGCCGGACCCGGTGAGCAGCAGTGCCCCCGCCACCGCCAGGGAGCCTAACCAGCGGGCCGTCGAGACAAGCGAGTTCATGGAACCCTCCCCTTCGTACACCGCGGGTCCCCGCGGTGGAAGGAAAACGCTACGGGAC
>NZ_JBHVET010000612.1:0-5414 GCF_042802135.1 Kitasatospora sp. NPDC057512 | reverse complement strand
GCCCCTCATGTCGTCCACCCGTGCCGCGCGTCGGGGGCGGGTGCCCGGAATCCGGGTACCCGCCCCCTGCTGTTCCCTACGGAACCCGAACGTCAGCCCCAGAGCTTGGCGTTGGCGTCCTCGGTCGTCCGGTAGCTCTGCGCGGCCTGGTCCAGCGAGGTCGCGATCTGCGTGCAGGTCTTCTGCAGATCGGCGGCGCGGGCGTCCCACTGGGCCTGGTGGGCCTGGTAGCCCTCCTGGGCCGCACCCTGCCAGCTGGCGGCGATGCGGGTGACGTTGCCCTTGAGGTCGTTCAGCAGGTGGTCGATGCGGCCCGCCGAGGCCTTGACCTCCTCGGACGCGTGGTGAACGGTCTCGAAGTTGACGAGAATGTGGTCGGACACGTTGTCTCCCTAAACGAGGGTGCGGAGCGCCACGCGGTCAGTGGCGGGCGCTCCGCAGAGCGGTGGATCGGGACAGAACGGCGGTCGGCGCGGGTGCGACGATCAGCGCGGAAGCGGTGATCAGCCCTGGGCCGAGGAGAACATCGCCTTCTGCTCCTCTTCGGTGCTCGCGTAGTGCTTGGTGGTCAGCTCGATCGCGTGCTTGATCGCGTTCAGCGACTCCTTGAGCTTCGCGATGTCGTCGTTGACCCGGTTCTGCAGGGTCGTGTAGGCGCTCGCGGCCTGGCCCTGCCAGCCGCCGGTGATCCCGGAGACCGTGCTGATCAGCTTGGTCCGCTCGGCCTCGATCTTGCCGATGGCCTCTTCGATCTGCTTGGCGAACGCCAGCATCTCCTGCGCCGTCATCGTGAACTGACCCTGAGCCATGCTCCACCGTCCCCCATGAGACAACATTTTGCGTGCACGGAGGGCCCGCGAGGGGCCCCACCCTGCCATCACCCGTGTGATGTCCAGCAGCACTGTAGTCGGCACACGCAGCTCGCCCAACACCGAGCACGGAGTAGTTACCAGACCATGACACTGCGGCCAATTCGGTTGCCGGGCTTGGCCGGTCAGGCGTTCTGCGGCTGGGCGGCGCTCTTCGCGGTCAGCGGCGGGCCGGCCGGAACCAGGTTCGACCACTCCTTCGGCACCGGCAGCGGCTGGACCCCCTGGTAGCCCAACCGGGCCTGGTTGCCGCCCGGTTCCTCCTGCTGGCCGGGCTCCTGGGACGGCGCCCCGGGGGCCGGCGTGGCGGTCGGCTGCGGCGTCGGCTGCTTCGGCGGGGCGCTCTGACCGGGCTGCGGCGAGGCGGTGGGACGCCGGCCGCCGTCGCCGTTGGACGGGACGGAGTAGCGCAACCCGGTCTCGGTGATCAGGAAGTCGGTCCCCGAGCCGGCGGCCGCGTTGTCCAGCGAGCGGTAGAACAGCCCGTGACCGGGGGTCACGTACGCGGCCCCGGCGCCGTTGTTGTACGACGCGGGGTACGTCGGCCCGGCCCAGACGCTGCGCCTGGCCGTGGCGCCGTCCGCGGCGACGCCGTCGTAGGTGCTGCACACGACCATCCGGGCGTCCTGGCGGTCCTGCCAGTTGTTCACCGGCGCACCGGTCTTCAGCGGCCAGTCCGGCGCGGTGCCCTTCAGCGCGACGTCGCCGCCCCACTGGGCGTTGTCGGCCGGGATCATCTCGTCGCTGCGCGGCTTCTTGTCCTGGTCGTACTTGTAGAGCATCTGGTACGCCGGGTTCTGCCGGATCAGCTCCGCCTGGAACGGGGTGACCAGGTACAGCTGCTCCTTGCCGACCACGTAGTGGCGGTCCTGGTAGTGCACCAGCCGGCCGACCCGGCGGTCGGCCTGGTTGCTCAGCTCCACCTTGGAGTTGGCGCCCTGGCTGTCGGCCACGCCCTCGACCTGCGGGAAGGTGATCGGGGTGGCGTTCACCAGGGTGTCCAGCCAGTCCCGCTTGACCCGCTGCGGCACCGCGTTGGGCCCGAACACCGCGGTGATCAGCGCCTTGCGCTCCTTGTCGTCCGACTGCGGGGTGCCGATCGGGTGCTTGCGGCCCTGCGCGTCGACCAGGTACACCGCCGCACCCGCGGCGGCCGGCTGACCCGCCGCCGGCGCGGCCGAGATCTGCTGCTCGTCGGCCTGCTGCACCAGCATCAGCTGGTCCGGGCCGAGCATCCGGTCCTTGTCCGCCAGCGCCGCCGCGTCCGCCCCGGCCGCCACGAACACCGCCTGGTTGACGGTCTCCTGCTTGTCGTCCGAGCCCGGGCGGTCGCACACCGCCCACTTCATCGGCTTGCCCGCGTTGTCCGTGGTCGGCAGCTTGTCCGGCGCGTACGGGATGCCGATCGTCGGCCCGTGGTTGGGGTAGCGGTCGAGCACCCCGTCGTCCACCACCACGACCTTGGCGCCCGCGGGCAGCACCAGCCGCGCCGAGGACATGTTGAGCACCTGGTGCAGCCGCTTGGTCTTGTTGTCCTGGTCGGTGAGCACCACGTACCGGGTCGTCGACTGCTTGCCCTGGATGATGTTCTTGCCGTCGTCCCACTTCACCGGCGCGCTCGGCTTGAAGACCCCCCAGAGCCCGAAGCCGGCCACCACCACCGCCCCCGCCAGCACACTCGGCAGCACCGCCTTCACCGGACGCGGCGCGTCCTCGTCGCTGCCGCCGCCGGCGGGCAGCAGGAAGGCGCCCACCGTGCGTTTGCGGGCGAAGGTGTACGCGTTCAGCTCGTCCCGGCGCGATGCCATACCTCGTCGTCCCCCTAGTCAGACGTCGTCGGGCGTTGTCAGACCGACCTGCCCCGTGGTCACCCGCCGGGCACGAACCGGCGCGAACCCTCTACGATGCGGCAGCAGACGGTGAGTACGGTACGGGTACGGTCCGCGACACAGCCAGCCGGGCCGCGACAACGGATCAGAGAGGGCCACCGGGGGATGCCAAGCCAGACCGCTCCAGGACGCCGCCGCAGTGCGGGCGGCGGGAGGGCGCGCCGGGCCGGCCGGGCGCAGCACAGCACGCCGACGGCCGAGACCGGGACGGGGCCGGGGACGGGGCCCGACCGACCGCAGCCGACCGGCACCGGGGGCGGCGGCGCCGTCCAGGTCCGGATCAACCCCCGACCGGGGCTGCTCGGCGGGCGGTTGAAGCTCCAGCAGCTCGTCCTGGTCGAGGTCGCGGCGGCCCTGGTGGCCGTCGGCTGGACGATCAGCCGGACGGTCGCGGCCGGCTTCGGCGCGGTCGCGCTGGTGCTGCTCGTCCTCGCCCTCGTCCCGGTGCGCGGCCGCACCGTCCCGGAGCTGCTGCAGGTCCGCGCCGCCCTCAAGTCCCGCCGCAGGCAGGCCAGGACGCTGCTGCCGCCGGCCGGCACCGACCCGGCGCTGGCGCCCGCGCTGGAACTCGAACCGGGGCTGCGCACCTGCACCCACGCCACCGAGGCCGAGTTCGGCGGCCGCCCGGTCCGCCGGGAGACCGGCATGGTCGGCGACGGGACCTTCCTCACCTCGGTCCTGCTCGTCCAGGCCAAGGACCAGCCGCTGCGCCCGGTGCGCACCGCGCTGCCGCTGCCACTGGACGTGGTCTGCTCGGCGCTCACGGTGGACGACATCACCCTGGAGTCGGTGCAGCTGGTCCAGCACACCCAGCCCGCCCCCGCCCAGCACCTGCCCGAGCAGTCGCTGGCCGCCCGCGCCTACCGCGAGCTGCCGGACGGCACCTCCACCCCCGGGCTGCGGCTGACCTGGGTCGCGCTCAAGCTCGACCCGGAGCGCGCGGCGACCGCCGTCCGGGCCCGCGGCGGCGGCGAGGAGGGCGCCCGCAAGGCGCTGCAGCGGGTCACCGACCAGCTGGCCGGCCGGCTCAACAGCGCCGGCTTCAACGCGACCGTGCTGGACGAGCGCGAGCTGATCGCCGCGCTGGCCATCGCCACCTGCGCCAACCCGATCGCGGTGGCCGGCCGCCAGGGCACCGGCAGCGGCGGCGGCACCACCCGCCGCACCCAGGAGGGCAACCGGTTCTGGCGGATCGACGACCGCTGGCACACCACGTACTGGATCTCCCGCTGGCCGCAGCTCAGCCGCCCCGGCGGCGCCCCCGGCCGGATCGCCGCGCCGGACCTGGTCAACCTGATCACCGGCTCCCCGGCCCTCGCCAGCACCTTCAGCCTGACCGCCGGGCACGGCACCGGCGGCTCGGTGACGGTCAGCGGGCACCTGCGGGTGACCGGGCGCAACGAGAGCGAGGTCGGCCAGGTCGGCCGCCAGGTGGAGACCCGGGCCCAGAGCACCGGGCTCGGCCTCGTCCGGCTCGACCTGGAGCAGGCCCCCGGCATGCTCGCCACCCTGCCGCTCGGAGGGGCTTCCTGATGGCGTACCAGACCTATCCCACCGTCGGCCCGCAGCCCGGCGCCGAGCAGCGCCGGACCAGGCCGCGGATCCTGCCCGGCTTCGGACTGCGCGGCCCGCGCCGGGAGAAGCACGTCCTGGAGGCGGCCGACCTCGCGGCGCTGGCCTTCCCCGTCGGCGACGACGGCGTGGTGATCGGCGTCGACCCGCAGGGGCTGCCCGCCGTGCTCGGCCTGTTCCGCCCGACCTCGTACGACCTGGTGCTCGTCGGCGGCATGTGGACCGCGCAGGTCATCGCGCTGCGGGCGGCCGCGATCGGCGCCCGGGTCGCGGTGGAGACCGCCCGCGGACAGCTGTGGGGCCCGCTGGCCCAGGCGGCCGGCGGCGGCCAGCCCTGCGTGACGGTCCACCAGGTCGGCCGGCTCGGCCCGCAGGGCGCCTCGGTGGCCTCGCCGGTCCTGGTGGTGCGCGACCTCGGCGCCCGCCCGCCGCGCAGCCGGCTCTCCGCCGCACCCTGGCAGACCACCCTGACGCTGCTGCCCTACCTGGGCCCGAACGCCTCCCGGGTGCTGAACGCGGCCGACCTGGTCGGCGTGCAGCGGATCTCGCCGCAGGAGGCGGAACTGACCGGCCGGGTGCTCTCGCTGCCCCCGGAGGACGTGGCCGCCCTGCCCACCCTCGGCGACGACCTCACCCTGTGGGCGACCCGGATGCGGCGCCAGTACGTACGGGCGGTGGCCGGGCAGGCCGAACAACAGGTGCTCGGCGGGCCGCGCCGGATGGACTGAGCGGCGGCTCGCCGCACCGGGTGGGCCGTCGGGGAACCGAAGCCGCCTTCAACGGGGGTTGCCGTACGGCCTAGTCTTTGATGCGGCAACGGCACCGCTGAACAAGCGGCGGCGAACACGAGGGAGCCAGAAAAGTGAGCAGCGATCGGGACGGCGTCTACGTCGGCGACAACGCGGCGGAGGACGACGACGACTGGTCGGACGCGCCTGACTACACTCCCCCGTCCTGGTACGTGCAGACGGAGCCCTCGGCGGCTCCGGCCGCCGCCGCTCCGGCTGGTTCGGCACCGGCTGGTGCGGCTCCGGCCCCGGCCGACGCCCCGGTGCCTGCCGCCGCCGCTCCGGCGCAGGCCCAG